>CAZCKG010000132.1:0-6032 GCA_964498825.1 uncultured Methanosarcinales archaeon | reverse complement strand
TTTTTTGGCTAATCTACTTTTAGAATTGAATTTTTACATTTCTTTTGTACATATCTTTTGTATATATTTTTGCACTTGTTTTTGTACGTATCTTTTAATTTTTCCAGAATAAATAACATAACAAATTTATCCGTAGAAGTCATCCACTGTAAGCTGAAAATCAAACTAAGGTGAATCTCAAAATGAAACCTGCTGAGTACATTGAATGTAATGACTTTCTCTGTTATGACATAAACAAGAGTGGATATCTTGTACCTGTTGCTGACATACAGCCAGAGAAAATCAAAGCTGTCCTGATTTCCGAAGCTCCGCCTGAGGATAGGAAAGATTACTTCTATGAGACTGGAAAGTCTTTCTATCTGAAAACAACGCTGCAGGCTTTCAATGATGCAGGAATTCCAGTGAGCAGCATGCAGGAAATTCTTGATCTTGGATTCTACCTGACGACTGCGGTAAAATGTACAAAGATTCAATATGGCGTTTCGGCTGCAACAATCAAGAATTGCTCTTTTATGCTGGAGAAGGAACTTTCTCTCTTTCCTAATCTTGAGGTTTACCTGTTAATGGGAGATGTTGCGATAAAGGCTTTTAACTATATCAGCAAGCGGCAGAGCGGCAAAAACGTTATTCCAGCTGGCTCTACATATAAAATCAGGAAGAATGAATTTTATTACCAGGGCAAGCGGGTTTTTCCTTCATATACTCAGACAGGGCAGAATTACCTGATCGAGAAATCAAAACGAGAGATGATTGCTGAGGATCTTGTTGAAGCAATGAGACTAATAAATGAGTAAAGTAAGTGAATGGAGGTTTTTTGAGCTTGTCAATAAATTATGGCCTCATTTTCTATATCTCTGTATTTCATAATTTTCCATCTCTCAATTCTGCAATATATTTATCATAAATTACCGTCGAGCCTCCTGAAATAAGCGTAAAATAGTAATCTGCAATAAGAGATGCCTGTTGCTCTCGGTTATACTCACGCAAATGATGTTTGGATCCAGGCTTGTATGCATATCCTTCAGTTGCCTGCGCGTAAAGTGCTTCAATAAAGTATTTCGAACCTGACTTCTCCATTTGAGCAACATGGGTTAACTCGTGAATAAGCCATTTCATATCCGAGTTTCCGATTTCAGTCCTGATTTTTTGATTGAAATTAATTGTATGGAAAGTGGTAACACCCATACTCGAGCACTTGTTTATTTTTGCTCCTACCCAGGCAATGAGAGAATGTTCATCAATACGTATTTTTGAATAATTAATGCTCTCTCCAAATACGCTTTTAGCTTCCTGTTCCTCTATTGGAGTGAGGTTTCTGGTATTGAATTTAATTATCTGCCATAGTAAATCCATAATCTCGGGGAGAGCACAGATGTCAAGAATTTTTGCTGCAATCCGGCCTGCAAGTAAGGAAAGAAATAAAAGACTATTCTTTCTCAATTTACAGTATCCTTTTGTTTCCTTCCAGATCAACATTGCTTCAGGTTTCAAAATATTTCACCTAATCTCAATTGTGAGATACTTCGCCAAAATCATAAAATAATTTTACTTGAATTGTAAAATAATCTCACGCGAATTATAAGATAGCACCACCTATATTGTAAGATAATCTTACTCAAATTGTAAATATGTGATTACATGGAAAGAATTTGTCCTGAAAATATTAACAACGCCTGGGTTTGAATCTTTTTCTTTCCTGATGTGAGTAAAAAAGAAAAATATGAAAATCTGGTTGTGTGCCTGGATCTCATCTTGTACCACTCTTTGTCTAAAAATAAGCCGGAAAACCCTGCAGGAGATTTGACAGGAAACTCTTATCTTCTGTCCCATATTTGCAGGGGAATCCTCCTGAAACTTAAATGCTTATAATTCAGATTCGGCAACTGGTAAATTACAGACTAAGTTGCTTGTAAATCACAAGTTCAGCTACTGGTAAATCACAGCCTGGGTATTGATAAATTACAATCTGGCTGCTAATAAGTTATAGTCTGACTTTCATACTTAGCTTTGGCACTTGACTCTTATTTCCGCAATCTACGCTGTAGAAAGCAACGTAATTGCTGTTTTCATTTCTTGCCTTTATCAGGAAGCCGGTATTTGCATACTTACCACTGACATACTCTTTTACAAGATCAGTTACGTTTAGCTGATAATACCTGTTACCTGGCAAACTGCTGGCTTTCAGGATTAAAGTGGCATACGGAGTGCTGCCCTGCAATACACCTTTTTTATCATACCAGTCCCCTCCGGAATTCTTCCATGTTGTGCTTTTATTTTTCTTGCTCCAGCTTACATAACTGGAATCCCACGCAGAAGCAGGCCTGTAGACCTCAATAATAGTGTCATTCAGCCTTGAACTGGCTGGATAATACCAGAAGAGGGAAAGAACTGCATTACTTACCTGTGCAGAACCGCTATAATTACTTAAATTGAACCACATAAGATCCCTGTATTTGCTACTACCCAGGCCTCCCACATCAAGAAATACTTTATTCGAAAAAATTGTTCCAGGAGATGATTCTCTAATAAGGTTATCTTTTGCACCGGTAACGGTTACATTTACAACCGGATTTGAGCTTGCTTTTTTTATAATACTGAGCTTTGGCACCTGACTCTTATTCCCGCAGTCTGCGCTGTAAAAAGCAACGTAATTGTTGTTTTCATTCCTGGCCTTTATCAGGAAACCGGTGTTTGTATATTTGCCACTGACATACTCCTTTACAAGGTCAGTTATGTCTAGCTGATAATACCTGTTACCTGGCAAATAACTGGCCTTCAGGGTTAAAGTAGCATATGGCGTACTTCCCTGTAAGACACTTTTCTTATCATACCAATCTCCTCCAGGGTTAATCCAGGAAGTTCCTTTATTTTTCCTGTTCCAGCTCACATTCCCCGGATCCCAGGAAGAGGCAGGCCTGTAAATCTCAATAACAGTATCATTTGGCCTCGAACTATTTGGATAGTACCAGTAAAGGGAAAGCGTTGCACTGCTGATTTCGGCAGGATCGGTGTATTCGCTTAAATTAAACCATGAAATGTCCCTGTACCTGCCTCCTTTCATTCCTCCAATGTCGAAAAATTCTTTATTCGAAAAGACCTGGTCAGGAGAAGTTTCACGCAGGCGATTGTCATACACCTTGCCAGCAAGATTCATAGAATTGTTATTTTCTATTGTACTGTTGCTCTTTTTGATAACATCTATGCTTGCGGCTTCGGAATCTTTGAACTCACCGTCGCTGGCCTCAAAAAGTATATTGTAGAATCCTTCCTGTCCGTCTGCAGGGGTCCAGTTGAAAAGCCCTGTGTTTCTGTTGAAATTTGCACCTTCAGGCAGGCCTGATGCTGAATAGATGAGATAATCTCCATTCGCATCGGAAGCCGTTACTTTGAAATTCAGATTTTCTCCGGTCATAACTGCAAACTCCGGAATCGGATCAATTATCGGAGCACGATTATTATCGTTTACCGAACTTTCGGATTTGGAAGCATACTGTGTATTTCCATATGCGCCTATATTGATTCTGTTTCCGTTGTCTTCGGGTTCTGCAGAATAGTCCGAGAACTTATACCCAGCATCAATGCAGGAAGAGCTTACGTTATCGTATACCCATTTTATTCCATCCCAGCGCCCTGCTTTTGATTTTAAATGGTAGTCATTTTTGTTTCTATCTGCATAGAGGGGATCTTTTTCCACATCCGAAGTTGAGGCTTTAACCCCTTTGTAGTTCCCACCTGCATTATTATAAAAGCAGTTATTCTGCAGGACGAAAGAGTGTGTGCTATTAAGCAAATTATAAACTCCATACCCTTTTCCTCCGGCTGAAGAGGGCCTGGTGTTTGTTATAATGTTGTTTCTTGCCGTAATTACATACCCTGAATCCGGTGCTGTTGAATAAGTATCCTTCTGGGAGATAGCTGAACCATAGCAGCCGTCAAATACATTGTTCTCAACGAGGGCATTAAATCCGCTGGATAATATTCCTCCTGCTATGGTATTGCTTGTTTTTGTTCCTGTATCATAAATCCTGTTATGGTGAATACTGACATTAGCTGAAGAAAGAGAATAAGAAGGTCCTGATCCGAAAATCCAGATTCCTGCAAGAGCAGTCCTGTAGATTGTGTTATTATATACCTCGATATCATCCATTACACTTATTCCGTATTTCTGGATTTCGATTCCCGCACCTCCGGAATTTTCCGAGGTAATGATATTATTGTAGAACTTTGCGTGGTTTGTATTATATAATCTCAGACCGCTATTAGTCCTGCAGCTTATTTTATTATTGTAGGCTTCTACATCTGAACAACTGCTGGCATAAAGAGAGTCATGGCCCAATCCGTAAATTTTATTGTTATAATACTTTATATCTGAGCAGATATCGGTTTTTAATCCGTCCCCGTGACTGTTAGTCAGGTACATGTTGTATACGTTTATGTTCTTGCAACCTGTCAGGTGAATCAGATTATGGTAGCCTTTTCCGCTGACTACCTTTGCGTTTCCTTCCCGATTCCCGTCAATTATAAAACCGCGGATGGTGATATTTATACTTCCAGAATGTCTTTCCTTAATGATTGGCTTCCAGGCTGCCCAACCGGCATTACTGACAAGCTTTATTTTTGCACTGGAATCCCCTTCAAGGACTGTATTACTGCCTATAAGAAGAGTATCATCAATGACATATGTGAAAGGGCCTTTAAGGTAAACAGTTGTGTAAGCTGAGTTTTCAGCTACCAGCCTAAGAGCTTGATTAATCTGTACCTGATCACTTTTTCCATCACAGTTGAAATCTCCACTTCCATCCCCTGCAACGCAGACAATCGGTTCGGAAATTTTGCAAAGAGCCGAAGGAGCATTTGCAAGCATAAAAAAGCTCACAAGAAAAAAGATTCTTAATATTCTATTCAACAGAGTTATCACCGTCAAAAATCTATTCAATAAATTTTTGGCTATATGTCAAAAAATTATTATTCAGATTTCATTATTGAGAATAATTTCAGATCCGATCTACTCATTTATTTTATGACTATTTTGCAGCCCAGAATCTTTAATTCTTATTCATTAGACAATATCCACTGTCAAAGATTTGAGACTTAAAAAGAAATCTTGAGATATAGTCTCAACTCCTAAGAAATAGTCCTTTATTGAAGGCTAGTTTATCTGCTTGATTCAGAAAAAACCAGGAAACTATTTCTTCTTGGACTGTATTCTACGATTTTAACAGGTTTGTCGAGCTGCAAGTAAGATAAATAAATTTTAATATATCTACTAAATTAGTTTTGATAGTATACGTTAGGTTATTTATTATCTTATAAAAATATTTTTGAAACTAATTTACCATTTTAATAACTTTTAGAAAAATGAACATTGTAGAGAAAAAGGGGAAATGAATGAATATTATAGAAGGAAAAGGAGAAATAAAAGTCATACTTTTCATTTAATTGTCTCAATAAGTGTCCGCAAGAGAAATATGTTTTTTCATAAACCGTTCCCAGGGTATGCTAGCTCCCATGTCAGCCAAAAACGGAGACTCATCATTATTTATTTGCACGAACATCTCTATTTATCTAAATATCTCTACTTATTTCTCTGTTTCAGAAAATATGCATACTACTTGATCTCCTTTCTGGATTTTTAGGTTAACTCCTCTAATTATATTTATGAATAATATTAAATAGCATTGAATATAATACTAAATCAAATTGATTTCGTCATTCGCTTCACTTCAGTAGTGATTTGAGTTCTTGGGTGGGTATTTTGAACATGTTACGGTCTAGTCGCTGCTAGCGGTTGAGGGTATGATAACTTGGTAATGAAATATCTCTTTATTTAATTATATATTTTTTACTATAATTAATTTTGTTATAATTCTAGTGTATATATTTTTTATTAAGAGCCCGATAAGGTTTATCAAGAAAGAATCTTACATCTTTGCAGAATAGTGATTAAATATATTTCAACATACGATTTGAGATAGACAATTCGGGAACTTTATAAAACTAAATAAAAACGGGGAGTGGAAGTCAGCTACCGT
>CAZCKG010000131.1:3406-6049 GCA_964498825.1 uncultured Methanosarcinales archaeon | reverse complement strand
CTATATTTGAATCTGAATGTTTCTGAAGCTCCATCAGGATGAAAAATGACTTCGTTTGAGTTATTAAAAAAGGATGAATATCTGTGTTTTAGTTTTCTCACAGAATATGAATCCTCTAAAAAATATGAATCTTCAAAAGAGTTCAATATCACCTTTCTCTCTTTGAACAGGTCTTTTAACCTGAAGACAGCAAGGATAAATCCGGAACTTGAAAATAAGGCTTACCTGCCCTTCACAGAAGATACCGGGACTTTCGGACAGCGGAAAGATCAGGATGAACAGCTACAGGCTCTTGAAAATAGGGCTTGCAACATGTGGAGGACCTGATATGGTAAATGATGAAGAGCTGAGATCCGGAAGTATTCCAAGGCTGTTCTCGAAATTTGTACTCCCTGCAATTGTGGGAGTGGTCATCGCTGGGATCCAGAGTATAATAGACGGCTTCTTCATAGGAAACGTTATTGGAAGTCAGGGACTCGCAGGAATTACTCTTGCTTATCCTCCCTATGTCGCAATAATTGCTGTAGGCGTGATCATCGGGATAGGTTCATCCAGCCTTACTGCTCTGGAACTTGGAAAAGGGAATTTAAAGGAAGCCCGGGATATCGTAAACAATGCTTTTCCTTTATGTCTCCTTTCTGGAGCCATTTTTACGATAGGCGGACTTGTTTTTTGTGAAACATTCATAAACCTTCTTGGAACTAGCGGACCTGCCCTTGCCTTTGCCCGTGAATATCTAAGGATTATTTTTTTGGGCTCGGTTTTTATGATCCTTACTCTTGCCCTTGACCCCCTGGTCAGGAATGACGGAAAGCCAAGGCTCTGCATGAGTATTATGATTGCAGGAGTAGTTTTAAACGTCGTGCTTGACTACCTTTTTGTCATGCGCATGGGGATGGGAATGTCAGGGGCAGCTACCGCAACAGTCCTTTCCTTTGCTCTGCCTGCATTACTGCAGCTGAATTACCTTTTTGGAAGCAAGGCAAAGTTGAAACTCAGGCTGAACTCTATGAGCTTAAAAGTAGATGCTTTGATCCAGATCCTTAGAGCTGGACTTCCGTCTTTCATAATGCAGATATCTCTGGCTCTTGTGCTTTTTGCACATAATTACATGCTGCTCAGATACGGTTCCGAGCTTGCAGTCTCAGCCTACGGCATTATAGGATATGTCTTTTCAATTTTCTATATGCTCTTTGAAGGAGTAGCACTGGGAGTTCAGCCGATAATAGGTTTCAACTACGGAGCAGGCTCATATAAGAGGGTTTTAAAAACTCTGAAGCTGACAATTTTTACATGTAGTCTCATAGGAGTCTTCGGATTTGCGCTGCTTTATTTCTTCCCGGAAGATATAATAAGAATCTTCAGTCGAAATGATCCCGAACTTATGAAAGTTACTCTTCGAGGAATGAATATTTTCATGTTCTCTTTGCTTGTTGAAGGGATAGTACTGCTCACTTCTATATATTATCAGTCAATAAACAAAGTCAGGGAAGCTCTTTTCATTAATCTCGGAAAGATTTTCTTTTTACTCTTTCCTATGCTCTTCATCCTGCCCCTTTTCTTTGACCTTAAAGGAGTATGGGCTGCGTCTCCAGCTGCAGAATATATAATGGTACTGGTGGTTCTAACCATGCTTTCAAAGGAATTCAAAATTCTCAGAAGCAAAAATAAAGAAGTTAAGGAAAATCCCAGGTTTGTTACTGTCAGACATGCCGAAAAAGTGGAAACCTCGTGAATTCACTCTTCCTTAACTTTTCCTCTAATTTTAATTTTGAAGCCTCTGGCAAAACCATTATTGGGACACCGATAAAAAATTTCTGGCAGAATCAGGATCGAATACAACGGGAAAAGCCGTTCTCAAACTATTTTTTCTTTAAGCTTTGAAGGGAGTTTTTTTATCTTTTCATTTTCTTTAGAACAAAGAGAAACGTATAGCATTCAGAAGTTCCATTTCAGAGGCTTTTAAAAATGAACAATATCAATTTTTGGAGAACCATTTCCCTTATTGAATTCATAACTGCTGCCCTAGTTATCATTTTTGATTTATTTGTGCCTACAATAGTAATTTTAGGAATAGCCGCTATTTCACTCTTAGTCCGGAAAGAGAAACTATCAGCATTGGGTTTTAAAAAGCCCGAAAATGCATTCAGGATGACAATAAATATTTTTTTACTGGTAATTGTCTGGACATTCCTGCATCTCGCTCTATTCATGCCTGTATTGAATCATTTAACAGGAACAACGCAGGATCTGAGTGCATTTGAGAATCTTAAAGGAAACTTTGGCAATTTATTGTTGTTTCTTGTTCTAACCTGGACTCTGGCTGCATTTGGAGAAGAAATTGTCTATAGAGGATATCTTCAAAGGAGAATGTGTGATTTGTTTGAAAACCCCTGGATAGGGGTATTTTTAGGGATAATTCTTTCTTCTTTCTTATTCGGGCTTGCGCACACCGAACAGGGGATTATTGGAGTTGTTCTCACTACTCTGGATGCGATTTTTTTCAGTTTGCTAAAACTCAAATACGAGAATAATTTATGGGCATCAGTTATAGCGCATGGCTTTAGTAATACTATTGGTTTAATTGCGTTCTTTTTCGTGGGTCCGATATACGGACTCTGGTGAGTGTGGTCTCTGGTGAGT
>CAZCKG010000131.1:0-3306 GCA_964498825.1 uncultured Methanosarcinales archaeon | reverse complement strand
ATTTCCACTTTCTGGATAGGTTTTTGTTTCGTTGCAGGCTTGCTTTTTACATTTTATCCTGTAAAGTTACCGGTCTACATGCCAGAAATTCCTGTTCCGTTAAATGTAATTGGAATTCTTCTACTTCTGTTCCTCACTGCCTACTTTTCTCTTTCATTCTGGAAACGGGAAATTAAAATTCAAAAATACCAGTTCAGGATTCCTGAACCAAAAATCGCTATCCAGCAGCTTGTCTTATCCTCAGTAGACTATCTTCTTTCAGGTTGCATAATTTACTTCCTTTTGCCCTCAAACCCGCAGCTTACCCTGCTTCATGTGCTTGTTTTTTTTGCGCTTGCCCAGTTGATGGGACTGATAAGTACTGTTCCTGGAGGGCTTGGGGTTTTTGAGACTCTAATGCTGTTTATGCTGGAACCGTACTTCAATACCGTTGATATAATAAGGCCTCTTCTTTTATTCAGGGCAATTTACTACTTTATTCCCTTCCTTTTCGGATTTCTGGCCCTTTTATTCCAGGAATATAGAGAAAGGGAAAAATTTTTAAAAAAAGTTGGTAAAGCTACATATTTAAATCTTTCAGAGCTGGCACCTCAGATCTTCTCTGTCCTGATCTTTCTTGGAGGAGTTTCTCTCCTCTTTTCAGGAGCTCTGCCTTCAAATCCTAAGTATGTGCACGATCTGACCTATATTGCCCCTCTGCCTCTTATTGAAGCTTCCAGGTTTTTTGGCAGCATTATGGGTTTATTGCTTCTGCTCCTGGCAAACGGGCTCTGGAAGAGAATTGACGGAGCATATGTCCTTTCTCTTGCCGTCCTTTTATTGGGAGGGGTTTTTGCCCTCCTGAAAAGCTTTGATTATCATGAAGCAGCAGTTCTTTTTGCCCTTTTTGCCTTATTATTCCCTTGCAGAAAGCATTTTTACAGAAAATCCTCTCTTTTGCACCAGTCTTTCGGCAGGCAGAATCTAATTGCCATAACCCTGGTACTTGTAAGCTTTGTCTGGCTTGGTTTTTTTTCATACAGGAATGTGGAGTATTCAAACGAACTCTGGTGGCAATTTGGTGTAAATTCCCAGGCTTCCAGTTTCTTAAGGGCTATGGTAGGGATTTTCTCTTTGCTTCTGGTTTTTGGAATTGCAAAAATGTTGAGCCCTTTTTCCAGAGATATACACCTTCCGACCACAGAGGAGATAGAACTTGCAAAAACAATTATCAACCAAAGTGACGAAACCTGGGGAAATCTGGTATTTACAGGAGACAAGTATCTCCTTTTCGATGATGAGAAAAAAGCTTTTTTAATGTACGGGGTCTCAGGAAGGACGTGGATTTCAATGGGAGATGTAGTAGGTTTCAGCGCTCAGGCAAAGGAACTGATCTGGGATTTTTATGAAATGAGCAAACTTCACCAGGGCAGAGCTGCTTTTTATGAAGTTGGTGAAAAATATATACCCGTCTTCCTTGACCTTGGCCTGACCCTGATCAAAATAGGGGAAGAAGCCAAAGTACCTCTTGAGCCCTTCACCCTTGAAGGAAGCGCCAGCAAAGATTTCCGTTACACAATAAGGAATGTTGAGAAAAAAGGGTATCACTTTGAAATCATCCCTCCTGAAGAGGTTCCTGCTCTTCTGCCCGAACTTAAAAAGATCTCAGATACCTGGCTGGAACTTAAAGCCGGAAAAGAAAAAAAATTCTCTATAGGTTTTTTTGATGAAAAATATCTGAGAAATTTCCCTGCTGCAATTGTCCGAAATGAAAACGAAATCGTTGCTTTTGCAAACGTCTGGACAGGCGCGGAAAAAGAAGAGCTCAGCGTTGACCTGATGCGTCACAGCCCGGATGCTCCTGACAGAACAATGGAGTACCTTTTTGTCAAGCTCATGCTCTGGGGAAAAGAAAAAGGCTACAGGAGTTTTTCCCTTGGAATGGCTCCCCTATCAGGTTTTGAAAAAAGACAGTTTGCCCCTATGTGGCACAAAATCGGATCTTTAATTTATGCTCACGGAGACCATTTTTATAACTATAAAGGTCTCAGGGACTTTAAAGAGAAATTTAATCCCGAGTGGAGTCCTAAATATATCGCTCTTCCAAAAGGACTTAAACAGAGCTTTGCCTTAAAAGACATAGCATCCCTGATCTCAGGCGGAATGAAAGGGATTTTTTTGAAAGAACAAAAGAACAGTCATATCTCACCGGTTGATATTGTCCCGGGACAAGCCGAATAATTCCTTTTGATCGTTAGATTGACCCTAGGCAAGCTTAATAGTATCTAGTAGCCGTTTTTGTCCCGCGCAAATGCGCGGCTGAAACTTATTTGCCTCAATTAAGCTAAAACAAAAATATTGACAGCTCGAGAGGAATTGGAAATCTATATCTGGACTTTTTTGAAGTGAAAGACTAACAGAAAAACAGGTATAAAGCACAAAAATGCGTATAATTATAAAATATACAGTGTGCTTCTGGAGAGTAGTTCCTTTTTTGTTGAATTTAAGTACATTTATCAAAGATAGATCTTAAGTTGAGAAAACGAAAATCCAATTAGTGACTAAGATGAGCACTGGAAAAACTAATCACAGGCCATTTTCCCTTGGCATTTATCTTTTGATTGTATTTGCTTTTACCTGGCCTTTCCAGATTGCCTATGTAATCTGGGGAAAAACCCAATTTCTGAGCTATGGTTTGAGTTCTATATCCATGATAATGGTAACGGTAGGGACTTTTATTGCCGGCAAGTACGTGTTTAAAGACAATTTTGCAGATGCCGGATGGAGCTGGGGTAAATCCTGGCATTATCTAGCAGTAATAGGTTTTGCAGTTCTACTATGGGTTGTTCCCACATTTGCGGGACTGATACTTGGAATGTATAATTGGCCTGCAGGCCTGATCCTATCGCAGGTTCTATTTCATTTTCTGACAAAATTCTTTCTCACACTTGTACCGGCCTTTGGGGAAGAGTTCGGGTGGCGTGGTTATTTGCTTCCTCGCCTTGCTCAAATCTATACTCCCAGAAAAGCTGTGCTGCTCCACGCAGTTATCTGGTGGGCCTGGCATTTACCTGCAATTATTGGAATCGGGTTGGAGCAGGGAGGAACAGGTACTAACCTAATAATAACTGTCATAGCCGTTATAATTATAACTTTAGTTCCAGGCGCCATGCACGCCGTTATTTACGCATATATCTGGGCAAAAAGCCAGAGCCTTGCAGTTGCCACTGTTTATCATGCAGCTTATGATGAAATCCGGGATACGATGCAAGATACAACAGGTATGGTTCCGATAACGGATTTATGGACAAATCTTGTAATAACACT
>CAZCKG010000130.1:0-6090 GCA_964498825.1 uncultured Methanosarcinales archaeon | reverse complement strand
CTACGTTAGAAAACATAAAATAAACAGTCGATAATGAAATAAACCAAATCACTTAAATAATTATACAGTGTATTCATTTAAAAAATTAAGATAGTTGCTAAAATAGTTACAAAGATCAATGGGAGTGAGCATCGGGAAGGAATATATCGTAATCGTCTTCGAGTTTACCTCGAAATTATGAGTTGGCCTTATAGGCGGGAACGAAAGAACCGAAAACGACGTAAAAAATGATCCGAAAATTTTTATGAATCAAAAGAGTGCAGCTATCATGATGAAAATCCAGAAAAAACGGGGGGAACAATGAACTCTACCGAATTTAAAATCCACAATTCTTCTAAAATATACGGTACCTCTGTGATAGGGAAAGATACAGTAATAATGGAAAATGTAATTATCGGGTATCCTGAACACAGAATCCTGATGGAAATTTTGAAACAAAATCTTGAAATTGAAAATTTTGATTTTCCAGGTTCTACTATAGGCTCTAATTCGATTGTAAGAGCCGGGTCAACGATTTTCTCCAACGTGAAGACCGGAAAAAACTTCAAAACCGGACATAATGTATTGATCAGAGAAAACACTGAAATAGGAGATAATGTTCTTATTGGTACAAACGTCATTATAGACGGGCATGTGAAGATAGGAAGTAACGTCAGTATTCAGGGCAATGTCTACATTCCTACAAATGTTATCATTGAAGATAATGTGTTTATAGGGCCCTGCGCGGTTCTGGCTAACGACAAATATCCTATTAGGAAAAAATACGAACTGAAAGGTCCTGTTTTGAGAAAAGGTGCGTCTGTCGGTGCAAATGCTACTCTGCTTCCTGACGTTGAAATTGGAGAAGGGGCAATGGTTGCCGGAGGGGCACTTGTGACAAAGAACGTACCCGCATGGAAACTTGCAATTGGAGTGCCTGCAAAGATTCAGGAACTTCCGAATGATTTAAAGGAATTGAATAAAATATAAGCTTACTAAAAACCAATAGTAAGTAAGAAAAAGTTTATTTGAATTATTTAACAGAGGTCCGAAAATGATCCCAATCGCCAAGCCCTTATTGGGCAGGGAAGAGATTGATGCCGTAACAGAGGTTCTGAGTTCAGGAATGATTGCACAGGGCCCTAAAGTAGATGAATTTGAACTTGCTTTTTCCGAATACACTGGCTGCGAGTACGCAGCAGCTGTAAATTCCGGCACTGCAGCCCTACACATTGCACTTCTTGCCTACGGCATAGGAAAGGGAGATGAAGTGATTACAACTCCCTTCAGTTTTATTGCTACCGCAAATAGTATCCTTTATACTGGGGCAAAACCTGTTTTTGCAGATATAGAGCCAGATACCTTCAACATAGACCCCGAAAAAATTCAGGAAAAAATCACTTCCAAGACTAGAGCAATTCTACCTGTCCATCTCTATGGACACCCTGCAGATATGAAGGCCATAATGGAAATTGCAGAGGACAAAAAGCTTATTGTGGTTGAAGATGCCTGTCAGTCTCATGGTGCAGCATTACATGGAAAAAAAGTAGGAAGCTTCGGAACTGGAGCGTTTAGCTTTTACCCTACAAAAAATATGACCACCAGTGAAGGTGGGATGCTCACTACAAACGATAAAGAAATTGCAGAAAAAGCAAAAATGATCAGGGCACACGGTTCTAAGGTCAGATACCTGCACGAAATGCTGGGTTTCAACCTGCGCATGACTGATATTGCGGCTGCAATAGGGCTTGTACAACTTGGAAAACTGAATGAATTCACCACTGCAAGACAGAAAAATGCAGAAATACTGTCATCCGGACTCAAAGGCATACCAGGGCTTATACCATCAATTACAAAACCCGGGTGTACCCATGTGTTCCATCAGTATACCATCAGGGCTAAAAAGAGAGATCAGCTGGCTACCTTCCTTAAAGAAAATGATATCGGGACAGGAATTCACTACCCGATACCTATCCACAAGCAGCCCGTCTACAAAGATCTTGGATACAAAGACTCTCTTCCAGTCTCGGAGAAGGCAGTAGAAGAAGTTCTCTCCATTCCTGTACATCCTGCATTGTCCAGAGCTGACGTACAGGCGGTAGTCAAAGCGATCAAAGAATTTTATGCATAAGCTTAATTAATTTTTCTAGATGCTGCATTTTTTCACAATCAGGAAGTGAGATTTTTGATTAGAGTAGGAGTTATAGGTACAGGTGCTATGGGACAGAACCACGTCAGGATCTATAGCGAGATGGAGGGTGTAAAACTTGCCGGAATCTCAGATGTAGACCAGAGTCGTGTAGATGCCTTGGCTGCACAGTTCAAGACAAAAGCTTTTACAGATTATAAGAAAATGTTCGCCGAAGGACTTGATGCGGTAAGCGTTGTTGTGCCCACAAAACTGCACAAACAGGTTGTACTTGACGCTCTTGACGCGGGGATACATGTCCTTGTAGAAAAACCGATTGCAGATACGACTGAAAATGCTGATCTGATGATTGCAGCTGCAAAAGAGGCTGGAAAAGTCCTTATGGTGGGTCATATTGAGCGTTTTAATCCTGCAGTCATAAGACTCAAAGAAATTATAAATTCAGGCACTCTGGGTAAAATTGTTTCAATTTCGACCAAGCGTGTAGGTCCATATAATCCGAGGATCAGAGACGTAGGGGTCATTCTGGACATAGGGGTGCATGATATAGATATTATCTCGTATCTTTATGGAAAGAAAATAAAAGGTGTTTATGCCATAGCAGGTGCAGATATTCATTCATTTGAGGACCATGCCTCAATTATTCTGCGAATGGATCATAATTTTGCAGGGGTCGTGGAAACAAACTGGCTGACTCCTCATAAAGTAAGACAGTTGACAGCTATCGGAATTAAAGGCGTTGCCTATCTGGATTATATTAATCAAACAGTAGAATTGCATGATAACGGATGGATCAGAAAAGCAAAAGTAGAGCCAAGTGAACCCCTCAAAAATGAACTATCCTACTTCATAGATTGTGCTGCAACAGGTAAAGACCCTAATCCTTGCGGAGAAGATGGAAAACACGCTCTGGAAGTGGCAATGGCAGCTATAAAGTCCTACGAAGAAGAAAGATTAATCGAAGTAGGACAATAAACCGGATTAAAATCCTAATAAATATTCCAAAATTTATGGGAACATAAAGTATTTGAAAAACAATTTGGAGTGATGATTATGAGTAAATTAGAAAATCTTCTCAAGGAACGCGGCCCGATTAAAAAAATCGGGGTCCTTGGAATGGGCTACGTAGGTATTCCTGCAGCTGTCCTTTTTGCAGATGCCCCATGTTTTAACAAAGTTCTCGGTTTTCAGCGCAATTCAAAAAGCTCAAGTTACAAAATAGACATGCTTAACCGTGGAGAAAGTCCTCTCAAGGGAGAAGAGCCAGGGCTTGAGGGACTCATTAACAAAGTGGTGAATGCTGGAAAGTTCGAATGTACTCCTGATTTCTCAAGGATTTCCGAGCTTGATGCAGTTACCCTTGCAATTCAAACACCTTTTGCAAATCCTAAGGATTTAGAACCGGATTTTTCTGCACTCATTGAAGGAATCAAAAACGTAGGAAAATACCTCAAACCAGGAATGCTCGTAGTACTCGAGTCTACGATCACTCCCGGAACCACTGAAGGCATGGCAAAACAGATCCTTGAAGAGGAATCAGGCCTGAAAGCAGGAGAAGACTTTGCTCTTGCCCATGCCCCTGAAAGAGTAATGGTCGGCAGACTCTTGAAAAATATTAGGGAGCACGACCGGATAGTAGGAGGTATTAATGAAGCAAGCACTAAGAGAGCAGTTGAACTATATTCCCCTGTATTGACTGTCGGGAAAGTAATTCCTATGAGTGCAACTGCAGCTGAGGTTACAAAAACTGCAGAGAACACTTTCCGTGACCTTCAGATTGCAGCGATTAATGAGCTTGCTCTCTACTGTGAAGCCATGAGGATAAATGTATATGATGTCAGAACAGGAGTGGACAGCTTAAAAGGAGACGGAATTACAAGAGCCATTCTCTGGCCAGGAGCAGGCGTCGGAGGCCACTGTCTGACTAAAGACACCTATCATCTGGAAAGAGGAGTCAAGATCGGGAAAGGCAAACTGGACTATCCGAAAGGAGCAGATTCGATCTATGTTCTCGCAAGAAAGGTTAACGACTTCATGCCTGTGCATATGTATAATCTCACTGCTGAAGCTCTTGAGAGAATTGGAAAGAAAATGGAAGGTTCAAAAATTGCCATGCTCGGCTGGGCTTTTATCCGGGACTCGGATGACGCCAGGAACACACCTTCAGAACCATATAGGGATCTCTGCCTGAAAGCTGGGGCCAGTATAGCTGTGCACGACCCGTATGTTGTAAACTATCCAGAAGTCGAAATTTCGGAGGATTTAGAAAAGATAGTTAAAGATGCGGATGCAGTGGTAATTCTTGCAGGACACAGCGCATACTTTGATGTAAAGGCTGATTGGGTAAAGAAGCTTACAGGAAAGAAGCACCCAGTTATCATAGATGGCAGAAATGTAATCGAGCCTGATGAGTTCATTGGTAAGGGATTTGTGTATAAGGGAATTGGAAGAGGAGATAAAAACGAACATTTAATAGTATGAAATAAATTCTTTCAATAGCTTAATTCCATTTTTATCACCTGGAGAAGGGCTAGGACAATGATTGAAAAACTGAAACAAAACGAGGAACTCTGGGACCTTTATACCAAAAAAGAAGAATACAATTTGACTTTCTCTGACCAATATGAAAGGTTCCCTTACTATTTAAGCAACCAGAGAAGTGTTTTTGATCCTAAAGTTTCCAGATTTCTGGTAGAAAACGGATTGAATCCTGAGTATCCGGAAGGAAAAAAGTTTGCTGTGTGCCTTACTCATGATATTGATGTGATCTACCCTGAAAAATTATACCCAATCATTGGAACCGCGAAAGCACTTGCCCAAGGGGATTTGACAGGTGCTGTAAAAACGCCTTTCTCCAGAGTTAACAAGAAATGGAACCCTTGCTGGAATTTTAAAGAAATAATGGAACTGGAAGCTAAATACAATGCAAAATCCAGTTTCTATTTTTTAGCCTTACATCCTGGGGAGAAGGATTTCAATTACAAAATTGAGGAACTTGAGACAGAATTACCATTTATATCCGACCATGGGTGGGAAGTTGGTCTTCATGGGGGCCATGAATCTTACAAGAGTCTGGAAGATATAAAGGAAAAAAAGCAAAGGATTGAGAAAGTCTTTGGCAAAAAAATTATTGGATACAGGAATCATTATTTAAGATTCGAAGTTCCGGATACATGGGAACTCTTGAATCAAGCAGGCTTCAAATATGACACAACATTCGGTTATCCAGACTGTGCAGGCTTTAGAAATGGAATGTGTCATCCCTTCAGACCTTATAACTTAAATACTGGAAAACAAATCGATATTCTTGAAATTCCGCTCATCATCATGGACCGGACGTTGCTAAGAGATTACATGCGTCTTGACGTTAAAAAGGCGTGGGAGCTTGTAAAGAGCCTTATTGATAAGGTAGAGAAATGTAATGGTGTGGTTACGGTTCTCTGGCACAATAATACATCTATGGAAGGAAAGAACCTCGAATATTACGAAAAATTCCTTAAATACGTTTACGAAAAGAAAGCTTGGATTACAAGTGGAGAGGAAGTCTTTAACTGGTGGTCCAAGAATGTTGAAAAAAATGTTTAAAAATATTCGTGTTGACTCTCGTTTGTTCTCAGTGGGTAACTTCCATTCATCTTCTTATGTTAACTGCATATTTAAAATTTAGAATTACTGGTGTTGGAAAATAGCATCCAATCTTGAGATTTTTTTTGGCTTGGCTATTTTATAACTAAGCACTTATTTTCAACCCATATAAAACAGTGAAGAAACGAGAAATTTCTTTCACTGAATAACTTGAATTCCAGAACAAAATTTTCAGGAGGCTTTTCCTCTCTGGAGTTTTCAGTCTGATTTCAACTACTATAACACAAGAAGTTCTGGAACTTACGGGGGGATTCGGTCATGAAGGCTCGATAGCTGGCAATCTTGCCGACTAATTGCTTCAACACTCTCTAATAGTC
>CAZCKG010000129.1:4798-6095 GCA_964498825.1 uncultured Methanosarcinales archaeon | reverse complement strand
TACTCTTTTGCAGGTTTTGTCAGCCCCTTTTGTTTAGATTACTGGAGTTTTTATGGGTTTGTCCAGTCTTTTATATAAGATTTGGTGCAGTCTTTTTTGAGATACTTAATCTCCTCATGACTTTTAATCTATTTTGAATCAATATTTATTTAAAGCCTCTTGCCAAAACTGCAGGACATGGAAACCCCTGAAACCCAACCCTCTTTAGTACAAAACTCTTCTTTTGCAGCAAACATGTCTTATGTTGACAAAGGATTAGAGCAGGCATTTGCATGGTTTTCAACTAATATCGGTACGCTTTTGTTCATACTTTTTATTGGATTGAGTACCATCATTATTGCGCGTACTGTAAACCGCCTGATGGAGAGCTACTTTAAAAAAGCAAGCAGCAAACTCCGCATGAACACAACCGCTTTTCGAATGTTCAGACACATCACAATTGCAGTAATCTATTTCCTGGGAATTATTGTTGTTATATTCAGCATCCCTGGGCTCCGCAGCCTCTCTGTTGCTCTCTTCACTGGGGCAGGAATCGCAGGTATTGTTCTCGGTTTTGCAGCCCAGAGCACGTTAAGCAACATAATTGCAGGTCTTTCCCTCGCACTTTTTCAACCCTTCAGAGTTGGAGACCGGCTGAATATAATGAACGAGTACGGGAAAGTCACAGATCTTAACCTCAGACATACTGTCATTATAACCTGGGATAACAGGCGCCTAATCATCCCAAATTCCATAATCAGTAATGAAGCAATAATTAATTGGACAATAGAAGACCCTGCGGTAATCTGGCCGATAGATGTAGGAATAAGCTATGATACAGACATTGACCTGGCAAGAAAAATAATGATTGAAGAAGCCAGGAAGCATCCGAATGTTATGCCTCCCCAGGAACTGAAATATAGCGTAGTAAAACCCAGTTTCATAAAATCCGAAACTCTTAAAGTTGGATTTTTTGACTCACCTGTACTCCATGCCGTGGATCCTGATTTCCGTGAAAGAGGAGAAGTTAAAGTAAACGTCACTGAACTGGGAGAATTTGCAGTAAATCTCCGCATGCTCGTCTGGTTCAAGGATAGAAACATTGCATACAGTTCAGGATGTGCAATTAGAGAAGCCATTAAAAAGCGCTTCGATAAGGAAGGAATAGAGATTCCGTATCCGTACAGGACTATCGTATATAAAACAGACCTTGAAAAGACCAAGGAGACCAATAAAACAGTTTCTTCGGATAAAGAGGGTTTGAGAGCCTATTGAAAGATAAAAGAGAGCTAATTAGATACCCGGAAGAAATAAAAAT
>CAZCKG010000129.1:2362-4698 GCA_964498825.1 uncultured Methanosarcinales archaeon | reverse complement strand
GAAAAGAAATAATAATCGAAAAAATAAAAAAACTGGGAAAAGGGTTTTCAAAGCTCTCTTTCATCAATTACCCTTTTTGTTTTCTTCATGCTGCGAGGAAGTTCTCCTATCTTTGCACCTACAACGTCCACTGTTACTCCTATAAAGTCTTTGAAGGCTTTTCCTAGAGCTTTTTCAGTCTTTTGTTTTTTTGCGAGATCTTCTGCATCTTCGATTTCTACCTTAAAAATCATACTTTCCCTTCCGTCTTTTCGGGTAAGGAGAATCTGGTATTCACTGCTTACGCCTGGAACTCTGTGGATGATATCTTCAATCTGGCCTGGATAGATATTCACAGCTTTGAACTTTATACGGTCATCAGACCTTCCCAGTATCCTGTCAATCCTAGGGAAAGGGCAGCCGCATTTACAGAGTCCTGGAATGATCCTTGTAAGGTCTCTTGTTCTGTAGCGAATAAGAGGAGCTCCTTCTTTTGTAAGGGTAGTAATTACAAGTTCTCCGAGTGTACCTTCAGGAAGCTGTTCTTCTGTGATAGGATCAATGACCTCAAAGAGCAGATGATCAGACCAGTAATGCATTCCTTCATGGAAAGAACAATCAAGGGCAATCCCAGGTCCATAAATTTCGGTCAGCCCGTAAATATCAAATGTCTCAATTCCGAGTTCGGTCTCGATTCTACTGCGCATTTTTTCGCTCCAGCGTTCCGATCCTACAATACCAACTTTTAGATGTATCTGGTCTTTAAGACCCCGCCTTTGAATTTCTTCCGCAAGCAAAAGCGCATAGGAAGAGGTGCTTGCAAGGGCAGTGGATTTCAGGTCAACAAGCATCTCAAGCTGTTTTTCGGTATTTCCGGGGCCAGTTGGTATAGCCATTGCTCCCAGACGTTCAGCTCCAAGCTGAAACCCTATCCCTGCAGTCCAGAGCCCATAGCCTGGAGTGATCTGGATCCTGTCCTGACTTGTAAGGCCTGCCAGCATATAGCAGCGCATCATCATCAGAGCCCAGATATCTACGTCTTTTCGGGTGTATGGGATGATCACAGGTTTTCCAGTCGTTCCCGACGAGGAATGAATCCTGACAACTTCTGTCTCGGAAACTGCCTTCAATCCCAGAGGATAAGCGTCCCTGAGTTCCTCTTTATGTGTGAAAGGAAGAAGCTTCAAGTCTTTAAGAGAGCTGATTTTTTCTATATCCACGTTCACTTCCCTGAACTTTTTCTGGTAAAAAGGGCTGTTTTCAACTACACGCTTCAGCAGCGCATTCAATTTTTCAAGAGTAGCTTCTTCCGAAATTTCTGGATGACAGAGCTGGATATCTGGATCGAGCTCAGACTCCTTGGATGCTTCATACATTTTATCTCACCTTTTTTTCCGCCTAAGGTCTTATTTCCATTTAAAATCAGGAAATTTAACTGATACATTTCATTGCTTTTTCGAATGCAGCCTTGTTTACAGCCCTGTATTTCTCAGGGATTTCGGCATCCAGTACTGCCTGCAGGGTTTCTTTCGGAAAAGGCAATATTCCTGTGCCTGCAGCCGCTCCAAGCATTGCAACGTTTGCAGCCCTGTATGTACCTTCCTCTTCTGCAAGCTCAGTGAAATCAAAACAGAGAATTCCGGGGCAGTGTACATTTAGAAAAGCGAGCAAAGCCCCAGGATCATAATCAGGACTTCCCGGAGGTCTGGATGCAGGAGGGACAGCATGGGTATTTACTATAACTTTTCCACCTTTTCTGAGGAAAGGCAAATTTCTTACGGTTTCGGCAGGTTCAAGACCTAAAATTAAGTCAGCTTGCCCCACAGGAATAAGAGATCCGGAAATTTCGTTTCCGATTCTTATATGGCTGCTCACTGAACCTTCTCTTTGAGCCATTCCTATAGTTTCGGCGGTACTCACATGGAATCCGGCTTTCATTGCAGCAAGTGCCAGTATACGAGAAGCAAGCACTACACCCTGTCCGCCAACACCTGCAATCAGGATATCGTATTTCACAACCCCACCTCCTGTATTCGGATGGCTCCAGATGGACATACCTGCGCACAGAGTCCGCAACCGCTGCAGCTTCCCTGTATTGAGGGCTTATCTTCTCCCACAGGAAGGAAAATAGCAGGACAGCCAAGCTGCTTTACGCAGAAGCCGCAGCCTGTACATTTTTCAAGATCTATCATGTGATGTTTGTTAGATTTTGTAATAGCGACGCATTTCCCTTTGAATATAACAACAGAAGGGCCCTGAAACCGCATGGCCTCTTTTGCGGTCTCGATACAGCTTTCCAGGTTACTCCCCTGGCTATTTTTCAGGTTATTTTCCAGGATATTTTCGAGATTATTTTC
>CAZCKG010000129.1:0-2262 GCA_964498825.1 uncultured Methanosarcinales archaeon | reverse complement strand
TTTCCAGGCTGTCAACATATACTGTTTTTACAAATTCAACCCCACAGCTTTTAACCAGATCTGCAATATCAATGGCTTTTGAAGCGCTTCCGAGAGCAGTTATTCCTATCCCTGGATGGGGCTGATGCCCTGTCATTGCAGTTGTGCGGTTGTCAAGGACTGCAAGAGTGACATCTGCTTTATTATATACTGCGTTTATTACAGCAGGAATACCTGAGTGGAAAAAGGTTGAATCCCCGATAAAAGCCACATGTTTTGCTTTTGGGTTTGTGCGGGAAAGTCCTCCCGCTATACTCATTCCTGCTCCCATGCAAAGGCAGGTATCTACCATATTAAGGGGATGGGCGTTTCCAAGCGTATAACAGCCGATATCTCCAGAGAAAATCGTGTCAGCCTGAGCAACTTGAGCAGTCTGAGATGTCTGAGAATCCTTTTTAAGCTGTTTTGCCGCCTGCTTGAATGCATAAAAAACAGTCCTGTGCATGCAGCCGGCACAGAGAGTAGGAGCCCTGATCGGCAGAGGAGGAAGCTCTTCTCTCAAAACCTCAGGAGAAGCATGGGAAAGGCGAGAACTCTCTCCGAATTCAGAAAATATTCTGTTAATGCCATCAATAACAATATCTATATTATATTCCCCGCTTACCGGGAAGAAACCGTTCTTTTTTCCATAAACATCAACAGGAAGGTGAGTTTTTCCTAGAAGCTGGAGAACCTGTTCTTCAAGGTAAGCGTCCAGTTCTTCTACAACTATAACCCTGTCAATTCCGATCAGGAAAGATAGAGCTGCCCTTTCGGGAAACGGATACACTGTACCGACCTGAAAGATTGTAAAAAGCTCATCAAAGTCGCTAAAACCTCTTACAGCTTCCTTTACATAAAGAGCGGAGACTCCGGAAGCTATAATCCCTATTTTTCCACTTCCAGAAACCGAATTATAAGAAAGTCCGGAAAAGCGCTCTGAAAGCTGCACCTGTACATTTTCAAGCCAGGGATGCCGCTCTGCAGTAAGCCTTGGGAATATCGTCCAGCGTCTGTCCTTAATAAAACCCTCGCAGGAAGCTTGAACAGCTTCAGGCTCTGCGACATTGACTTCAACATCCCCGCAGCCGTGGGAAACCCGAGTGGTAGTTCTTAGAATAACAGGAATTTCAAATTCATGCGAAAGTTCAAAAGCCAGTTTTGTAAGTTCATACGCTTCTTGAGGGGTTGCAGGGTCAAGGACAGGAATATTTGCAAAATGCCCAAAAGCCCTCGTGTCCTGTTCGGTTTGCGAAGAATGAGGTCCAGGATCATCGGCAACAAGCAAAACAAGCGCTCCTTTTACACCTATATAACTCAGGCTCATCAGGGGATCGGATGCAACATTCAATCCTACCTGTTTCATAGTTACAAGTGCCTTTGCTCCTGAGTAAGCTGCCCCTACAGCTGTCTCAAGTGCAACCTTTTCGTTGCTTGACCATTCGGTATAGATCCCGCACCTGTCCGCATACCGGATAATTGTTTCCAGAGCTTCAGTCGAAGGTGTCCCCGGATATCCCGTAGCCACCTGCACACCAGCCTCTATGGCTCCAAGTGCAATGGCTTCATTACCCATTAACAGTTTTTTGTTGGTCAAATAAGCTCATCTCGGATCGTGGGTAATATTTAATAAACTCCACAAATTGAATAATTGGATAGCTTTGAATAATTTAGAAAATTTGGAAGGGAATAAATAAAATGAAAAGAAAATCTGATTCTCAAATTATTTTCAGAATTGTTTTTGAGAATCTTGAAGAACATTAAAATGTATATTATATTAACTCTATTTTATCTCTATACCATGGAAATTATATTAACTCTATTTTATCTCTATACCATGGAAATGTGATGCTCATCAATGTACAATGCTGCGGGAAGAAGTACGTAAAGTTCGAATATAAAGTTTTTGTTTTTTAGTTTTGTGTGTTTTGCAGTTAAGAGATTTGTTAATGTCAAATTGACTACTGCTTAATATCTCGATAATTTTCATAGGCTTAGAACAAGGAAAGTAGTGGAGTCAGATTGTATTCAGCCCTCTGCCATAAGTAAGTGGTCAACTGTTACATCCCCAGCTAACACTTATGGCACCAAAAAACGAATTCATTTTCAAAGAAGGATGATTTAAGGTTTAAAAGACACAAAAAAGGCTAGTTCACTTTGCCACCGGTCTGAAAGGCAGGATATTTATGACCCTCACACTCCAGAAGTAATAAAATACCTCTTTTAAAGCATACCTTAACCGAG
>CAZCKG010000128.1:0-6108 GCA_964498825.1 uncultured Methanosarcinales archaeon | reverse complement strand
CTCGATTCGAAGCTTCAAGAATTGCGAAAAAGACAAAAGCTCCGGTTCTTTTTCATGATATCTCAGGCTCAAAGGTGATTATGAATCTGCTTGGGTCCAGGGATGAGCTGGCATCTATGCTAGGAGTTCCTAAAGAAGAGATTATAAAAAGGCTTTCGGAAGTTTCTCCGAATGGCATGGTGAGTCTTGTATCGGAATCCCCTACCCTGGAAGTTGTGGAAAAAGAAGTCGATTTGACAAAACTTCCTATACTTACTCATTTTGAAAAAGACGGAGCACCTTATATAACTGCAGGAATTGTGTTTTCAGAATATGGAGGCGTAATGAATGCTTCAATTCACCGCCTTATGCTTGCAGGAAAAGATAAACTGGCAGCTCGTCTGGTCCCTCCGAGACATACATATCTCCTGCATAAAAAAGCCGCCGAAAAGGGAGAAACTTTGCCTGTAGCAATCGTTCTTGGATGCGATCCGACAATAATTTACGCAACTTCGACAAGGGTTCCCGTAGGAAAAGAACTTGAATACGCAGCTGCCCTGCGTGGAGCTCCTGTGGAAGTGTTTGAATGTGCAAACGGAGTAAAGGTTCCTCATGCTGAAATTGTGCTTGAAGGCTATGTTGACCCCTTAGAAAAAGTTGATGAAGGGCCTTTCGTAGACATTACGGGAACATACGATTTAGTAAGAAAGGAACCTGTAATCCACATCACCCGGATAATCCATAGAAAAGACCCGATCTATCACGGGATTCTGCCAGCCGGACCCGAACACCTCCTGATGATGGGAGTGCCTTACGAACCCAGAATCTACAGGGCTGTCGGGGAAGTTACTACTGTAAAAAATGTAGTGCTGACAGAAGGAGGATGCTGTTATCTCCATGCAGTTGTCCAGATCGAGAAACAGACGGAAGGAGACGGGAAAAATGCTATAATGGCAGCCTTTGCAGCCCATACAAGCCTCAAGCATGTAGTGGTTGTGGACGACGATATAAATATCTTTGACCCTAATGATGTCGAGTTTGCAATTGCTACAAGGGTAAAAGGAGATATGGATATTCTTATAATCTCCAATGTTCGGGGCAGTTCCTTAGACCCAAGGGGAGCTCCTGACGGGACAACCACAAAAGTAGGAATTGACGCCACAAAAGTCCTTGTAGAAAAAGAAAATTTTGAAAGAGCAGTAGTCCCGGAAGAGTAAGTAGAATAGGCTTGCTAGAGCCTCTTCAAGATTAAAAAACCTTTAAAAGGCCTGAAGTTAAGGCATAAAAATTCTTTTAGACAATAGCGGTTATAGCTGGCAGTTATAGAGTGAATTTCCATGTACCTCACAAAAGAAGAAGAGCAAATCCTGAACGGAGAAGCAGGAGAGACTCTAAGGCAGGCTATTGAGATCCTTGTAGCTCTTGGAGATATCTACGGTGCAGATAGGCTTATTCCTATCAAAAGCGCTCAGATAGCAGGTGTTTCTTACAAAACTATAGGCGATGCAGGCCTTGAATGGATTTCCGACCTGGAGGGAAAGGTTAAGGTTCCTGCAATCCTGAATCCTGCCGGAATGGACCTTGAAGACTGGGAAAAGCTCAGGATTCCGCCTGATTTTGCAGAAAAGCAAAAAGCAATAATTCAGGCATATGAAAAGCTTGGGATCAGTTGTGAATGTACATGCACACCATATGCCCTTGAAGGTTTTAAAGTAAGTTATGGAGACCATCTGGCATGGAGCGAATCTTCAGCTGTGTCCTATGCAAATTCCGTAATAGGAGCCAGGACAAATAGGGAAGGTGGACCCTCAGCCCTTTCTGCAGCGCTTCTGGGGAAAACTGCAAACTATGGTTTCCATCTGGATGAAAACCGTGTGCCTGAAATTTCAATTAATGTTGAAACCTCTCTGCAAAAATCGGATTATGGTGCACTTGGATATATAGCTGGTAAACTTGCAGGGAGTAAAGTTCCCATTTTTCATTTGAAGGATACTCCGGAAGCAGATGAATTGAAAGCTCTCGGGGCTGCAATGGCAGCTTCAGGAGCAGTTGCCCTTTACCATGTAAATAAAGTAACACCTGAAGCTTGCAGGCTGGATTTTGAGGAGCCGGCAGAGAAGATTACAATTGAAAGGGATCAAATTGATGAAGTTTATGAAAGCCGGAAGAAAGCCTGTAAAGAGCCCGAATTAATAACAATAGGATGCCCTCATTGTTCCGCAGCCGAACTCAAGATGGCAGCTGAACTCCTTAAGGGAAAAGAAGTTTCAAAAGAGTTCTGGATTTTTACCTCACGAGAGCTTGCGAACCGCTGTAAGGAATATGTTAAGGTTATTGAAAAAAGCGGAGCTAAAGTTGTCTGTGATACCTGTATGGTTGTATCTCCAGCTACAAACAACTACTCCTGTGTTATGGTAAACTCGGGAAAAGCCTTTGCTTATGTGCCTGGAATGTGCAGGGCTGAAGCTGTATATGGAAATATGGAAGCCTGCGTAAAGGAAGCAATTGGTAGAAAGGAAAAAAAGTCAGGTGATTCTTATTAAACTCAAAGGCAGGACAATTTCCAGAGGGAGGGTAGAGGGGGAAGTTTTGCTCTCCAGGGATTCTATTTCTTTCCTTGGCAGTGTAGACCCAAAAACAGGAATCGTAATTGAAGAAAAGCATGCTCTCACCGGGAAGTCAATTAAAGGAAGAGTCCTGATTTTTCCCCATGGGAAAGGATCTACAGTTGGTTCGTATGTGATGTACCAGCTGAAAAAAAACGGAGCTGCACCTGCGGCAATCATAAATCTGGAAACTGAACCCATAGTAGCAGTTGGAGCCATTATTTCCGAAATTCCGCTCGTTGACATGCTTGAAAGGGATCCTTATGAAGTTTTGAATGATGGAGATATTGTTCTTGTAAATGGAAGCGAAGGATACGTTGAACTTATAAAAAAGAGAGACGACAAGACTGAAAAAATGAGAAACCAGACTGAGATAAATACCCAGAGAGCTGATGAATAATAGATAGAATCTGAAAAATAATAAGCTAAGCCGATAAATAGATGAATATTTAAATAGAAAGTATATGGAAAGAAAAAGGAAATCTCAACCTTAAAGACGTGAGCCCCAAAATGAACCATGAAAGAAAAAATTATACGACAGGAGATGAAAAATCCAAGGTCGAAGAGATAATTTCACGCCTATATCCTTTCATAGTCAGGGTTTTTGACGTGTATGAGATCCAGAGTTCCGGAGAAGCCCTTTATTTCTATGGAACTCCAAAAATAGATGCAGAGAATATCACTGGAGAACTCTGGGGACCTCTCCAGCAGTTTGGGTTCGGAAGCAACCTCAAACACGAACTTGGAGAATACATTCTGATGGTTGCTCCTGAAAAGAAGGCAAAGGAAAGAACCTGGGTAAATTTACTCCTTTTCATAGCTACTTTTTTCTCAACAATGGTCTGTGGAGCCCTGATGTTTGGAGTGGATATTGTAAATGAGCCTCTGCAATCATTTAAGGGTTTATCGTTTACTCTTGCAATAATGTCAGTTCTTGGTTCTCATGAGATGGCTCATTATGTCGCTGCCAGGTACCACGGGATGAAGACATCTCTTCCATACTTTATTCCTTTTCCCACATTTATCGGCACCATGGGAGCAGTAATCCGTTACAAAGGACCCATTCCAAGCCGGACAGCTCTCTTTGATGTAGGAATTGCCGGCCCTCTGGTAGGGCTTCTGGTGTCGATTGCAGTTACTATCATAGGACTTAACCTTAAAGCACCAGCAGTTAACCCTCTGTCAAATACTATAATGTTTACTTTAGGCCTGCCTCCCTTATTTGTATTAATCCAGAACTTTGTCGGCTTTACAGGAGATAATCTCCACCCTGTAGCCTTTGCAGGCTGGGTGGGAATGTTTGTAACCCTTCTCAATCTCCTTCCTGCAGGACAGCTTGACGGAGGTCATGTGCTCAGAGCTATGCTTGGTAAAAAGGCAGAGAGTGTTTCATATTTAATGCCGCGTATTTTGTTCCTGATAGGAATTTATGTAATCTACTGGATGAGAGAAGACGGATTTATATGGATTTTCTGGGCCCTTTTCCTCTGGGCTTTTGCAGCAGTAGGACATCCGTCTCCCCTTCAGGACATAGAGCTGGACAGAAAACGCATCCTTCTAGGAATCTTTATGTTTATTCTTGGCCTCCTCTGCTTCACTCTAATTCCTTTCAAACCTATAACTTGAAGAGAACACAGGCTTTCAAAAATGGAGAAAAATAATGGATATCCATTTCCGCTATAGCAAAAAAAACTCCTACAGTTTTGCAGTCCTTTCCCCTTTACTGCCTGAAGCAGGATTTTCAGAAAGACCTCAAAAAGGGATCATGATCTACAGTTTTACAACTCACCAGGCAGCAAAGGTTTTCACGGAAGTGGGAAATGCAGGCACAGACTCGATTTTTATTGCTGGAGGCCCGCACCCATCCGGAAATCCGGATGGAACGCTTGAGTATTTTGATTATGTCGTGTTAGGGGAAGGGGAAGAAACCCTGCCAGAACTTGTAAAGGTGCTCCAGGAAGGAGGAAATCCGCGAAAGGTAAGAGGTATTGCGTACAGAGATGCGGGAAACGGCAAGATTATCATAACTCCAAAAAGGCCTTATGCAGATCTCAATGCTTATCCCTGTTTTGACCCTCAAAAGCTTCGCGCCCCTATTGAGATCAGCAGGGGATGCCCCTGGGGCTGCAAATATTGCCAGACTCCCAGGCTTTTTGGAAGAGAAGTCAGGCACAGAAGCATTGACTCTATTCTGAAGAATGCAAGGTACTATGATGATCTCAGGTTTATAGCCTCAAATGCCTTTGCCTACGGGAGTGACGGAATTCACCCCAGATTTGACAAAGTAGAAAAGTTGCTTTCTGCCCTTCACGAAATACCCGGTAAAAAGATCTTTTTTGGGACTTTCCCTTCAGAAGTGCGCCCCGAATTTGTAACCACTGAGTCGGTTGAACTTGTGAGAAAATACTGTGCAAACGACAGCCTTAGCCTTGGAGCTCAGTCCGGAAGTGACCGTATCCTCAAAGAAATCCGGAGAGGGCATACTGTGGAAGATAGTATTTCAGCTGTAGAATGCTGTCTTGAGCATGAAATTGTCCCTGCAGTTGACTTTATTTTCGGCCTTCCGACAGAAACCGAGGAAGATCAGGAAAAAAGCCTTGACTTAGTCAGCTGGATTTGCAGGAAAGGAGGAAGTGTCAGAGCCCATTACATGACCCCCCTGCCAGGAACTCCATATGCTTCGGCTGTTCCGGTAGAAGTAAGTGACAGAGTAAGGAGCGAGCTTGGAAAACTTGCCCTTAATGGTAAACTCACAGGTTACTGGGAAAAACATGGAAAATCTGAGAAAAAAAAATCAAAGATATGAAGATTTAAGGTCTTAAAAAACAAAACCTCAAAAAATTTCAGGAAAGCCAGAGATTCCTCTTTCCAGCTTGCCACCAAGCAAATCAGTATTCAAGATTTCGATATCTGAGAAGGGTATCAAGGCTTTTTCAAGGGCCGATTGATTAAGAGCGTGTCAAAAAATTAAATTTTACTCTACAATCAGAATAGGAATTATAAAGTTGAACTGAAAATCTGTGAATTAAGCCATTAAATGCCTTAAGTGGAAGTTTCAACCATAATGACACGCTCTAAGATTTTTCGTGAGAATTGGGAAGGATTGCCCGCGTTGAATAGGGATTGAAAAGCATAGCTTCCTTAATCTGGACAAAAAGCTATTTTATTGTCTGTTTTCTTTAAAAAGCGTACCTTCCAGCTTGTAAACCTAAGGAAGTAGTATTGCAGGCCTAATTTTGGCTATGTCTTTTTCCTAATCGAATAGTCCGTATGGTGAAAAATATTAGTGTACCAAATAAGGTTATCAATAAAACTGGTAAAAAGATAATAGGTAAAGGCTGTGAAGTTATCGTATGATATTCTAGATAAAAGAATAACGTAATTATTTCAACTTTCACAAATATAAGTAAGTCTTTTGTGCTAAGGTACACTGCTTCTTTGTTTTCAGCTGTTATTTGAACAGGAACATTCCAAATCTGTGGAAAAAAAGACACTGCAGTTATAAATCCATAAAGCAATATGT
>CAZCKG010000127.1:0-6112 GCA_964498825.1 uncultured Methanosarcinales archaeon | reverse complement strand
TTTGTAAAGTTATGCTTGCTTTATGCTTGCTAATAGATTTCGCCAGATGAATCAGATACTCTTGAATCAATTATTTTTACTTTAAAGACCTGAAATAAATGCTAATTATTATAAATCATGACTGTGATTCGTATCTAACTTGCTAGTATATTTTTCAAGTAATTATTATCAATCTTCAGTGGTTAAATGGTAAAACACAATCTAAGTCCCTCGTTAATAGCCAGATTTTTTTATCACAATTGCGAACGCTATCTTCGATTTAATGCCACTCCTTTACAGATACGCAGCAAAATAGGAATTCCGGTTGTAGATCAAAATCAGAATCCTGTTACAAAAGCTCTCCTGGAGGCGGGAAATAAATGGGAAGAGTCCGTAATTATCAATAAACTGAAAAGCAATGTAATAATTCCTGCAGGACAAGAGGCTCTTCATGAAAGATCGCATTCTTTAGAAGAAAGCCTGAAGATATTCAGAAAGCTGAAAACCGGAGATGCAGTTTACCAGCCTACGATTTTAGTTTCACCTCAGTTCTATCAAAACTACCATTTATCTCCCGAAATATGTAGATTCTCCGCCTGCAGGCCTGATTTAGTCAGGGTTATAGAAAAGGAGCAGGAAGGCACCTGTTTACAGGTAATTGACGTAAAAGCCAGTGATGAATTAAGTTCAAGTCATAGAATTCAGGCTACATTATATGCCCTGATGCTGAAAGATGTGCTGGCGAAAAATAATATTGATATAAAGATAGATTTAAATCAGGCCGGAATCTGGCTTAATGGGCAGGAAGAACCAGAATTATTCAATTTGAGCTTCAATTCGAGAATAATTGAAGAATTTTTGCATTATCGACTACCTAAAATCCTTGAATCTCCTTTAGAAAGTGTCCCATGGCATGTTTATAGCCGTTGTGAGCTGTGTGACTTTTACCAGTATTGCAGAAAAGAGGCTGAGGAATCCAATTCTGTTTCTCTCATTCCCTACCTCTCGGTCAGCGGAAGAGAATATTTGAGAGAGGCAGAATGGGATAATAAAACTTCAACAAACAATCAGAATTCAATAAACAATCAGACGTCAATGAACAATCAGACTTCAATAAACAACCAGATTTCGATAGGCAGTCAGACGTCAATAAACTCTCTCTCCGAACTGGAAGTTTTTCTCAGTAATCAGAATGCAGATGATATCTTAAGCAACTGTGGATCCTTAAGAGATAAAGGAGATTCCTTACGTAATTTATTAAAAGCCCTGAATGAGAAAAAAGTTGTAATCAATAACAGGACTTCACTTGCATTACCTAAATACGAAGATGTAAGCCTCTTCATTACTCTACAGAAAGAGCCTGTTTCAGGCCAGATCTATTCAGCCGGCTTCAGACGATTTAAGGGGAAATCGGTCTACGGAGATGCGGTAAATGAACGAATCTACGTAGCTGATAGTCCAGACAAATGTACGGAAATTCAAAGGAATTTCCTGCTTGACCTGTTTGGAGAACTAAAAATACTGCATGAACATAATGAGATGTATGATGGAACTCTTGACTGGAAAGAGCAAAAATCTCTTCAGATATATGTTTATGACGGCTATGAGTATGATTTATTAAAAGAGCTGTTACGAGAAGCTGTTAAAGATGTCGAGCTGGCAGCAGTTGCATTAGATTTATTATTCTATCTTCAGGACTCCTCTTTGTTTAACGAAAAGCAACATCCTCTTTCCAGGGCTTCTTTTCCGGTAGTTGTGCTGACTAATGAAATCCAGAAGCTTGTAAGTTTACCCATTCCTTTCTCACTACGGCTTCCCGAAGTTGCGGAAGCTCTACCAAACCCTAATTTAGACTTTAAGATTAATCCGAGCAGTTTATTCTGGTTTGAACAGAGCAATGCGCTTAAAAGCGATGCAATTTCCATGGCCTGGGAAGGTAATAGAACTGAAGCTCTTGACTGGATTCGAAAAGAACTTTCAATGAGGCTTCTGGCTGCAAGCAGCGTGCTGGAAGGGCTTCGCGCCAAAACCGAAAATTATCTGGTTTCCTGGGCTCCCAGATTCCAGATTCCTGCATCTAAAAAATATAATTATCCTGAAATTTCTCAGATGATCTTCATTACCCGTTACGAATCCTACCTGAGAAACACGGAAACCCGTGAGAGACGCAGCCTGCCCTGGGATACAAGAATAAAAGAAGGAATCAGTATCCCTATACAGTATCTAGAGCAAAATTTGTGGAAAGTCTCGGCAGACGTTGACTTCAGGCTATTTGAGCAGAATGAAAACATCAGCTACCTTCTTGTACCAAAAGGGGAAGCAGGTGAAAAAGCCCAGCTTACTTTTGAAGATTACAGGTACAGGACAAATCTCAGAAACCCGGGCAAGAGCAATGTATGTTTTGCCATTGTAAAAAAGAAAATAGAAAACGAAAAAACCGGCAAGTTAATGGGCTTTTTCCTTGAAATTTCATACAATGAAGGTCAATCTCCCTTTAAAACAGGAGACGAAGCTGTACTTCATCCCAGATTTACTGATTTTTCCTCGGAAAGAATAATTGACAGGCTCACAGAAATGGATGAACAGCTTGAGCACGATTTCATCCGCCTTCTTCGGAATCCACATGAATTCGCAGTCCCAATCAGGGAATCCAGTTCCCGTTCAAATTCTTCTTCGAATTCCTTTTTCGAAATTGCCCAAAAATACGCTCTTGAGTCCGGTTTTACGGAAAGCCAGAAAAGAGCTTTTGAACACATGGTAAATAATAGACTGACCCTTATCTGGGGCCCTCCAGGCACAGGAAAGACTTACTTTCTTGCCAGAGCAATTTTAAACTTTGTGAAAGCCAAAATTGAACGGAGAGAAAAGATCCATATTGCTGTTACAGCCTTTACGCATTCTGCAATCGAGAATCTCCTTTTAAAAATCCAGGAGCTTTCGCAGGAGTGGAAATTTGGCAACGGACTTGAAATCTTCAAGCTAAAAGATGCAAAAACAGGCAAAGGTCAGCAATTTTTAAGAGTCCAGTCAGAATACGAAATTCAGGACAAATTAGACTCTCCTTTCCTTATTCTGGGCGGGACGGTTAACAGTTTCAATAAAATAAGGCGAAAAATGAATCCTTTTGACCTCCTTATCGTTGACGAAGCCTCGCAGATGAAACCCGCAGAATTAGCTCTCGGAATGTCAATTTTAGAGGAAGGAAAGAGACTCGTTTTAGCCGGTGATGATCTTCAGCTGCCCCCGATTATCGCAGGCGACTATCCTGAAACAGAAGACGGCCTCCCCGGCCTGTATGATTCTATATTCTCATACCTGCGGCATAGAGATAATGTTGAAAATCCGAAATACACCTGCCAGCTTCTTGAAAACTGGAGAATGAACGAAACACTATCCAGCTTCTCCTCAACAACCCTTTACGGAGAAGGCTATAAACCGGCAACAGAAGAAATTGCAAATCAAAAACTGAAACTTCTGCCTTCAAATCACGAGATTTTGCTGGAAACGGAAGCAGAAATAGAAGCTGGATTAGAGGCAGAATTAATAAACTGGATTCTTGATCCGGACTACTCTTTAAGTGTAATAATTCTTGAAAACACTCAGGCAACAGTAGAAAACGAAATCGAAGCCGAACTTGTCGCAAAACTTGCAGTACACTTAAGGGAACATTTGCCTCAGGGAAAAACGCATGAAAAATACCCTGATAACGAGGAGGGAGATTCTGCCTTCTGGAAAAACAATCTCTTTATCGTCAGCCCTCACCGCGCCCAGATCCGCACGATCCAGGCCCATCTCAGTAGATTAAGGACCTGGCATCACAGCCCCTTTGTGGACACGGTTGATAAAACTCAAGGGCAGGAAGCAGATGCGGTTATAGTAAGTTACGGAGTCAGCGATACTGACACAGCAATGAATGAAGCGGAGTTCATTTACAGTTTGAACAGACTGAATGTATCCATTACCAGGGCAAAGTCCAAATGTGTAGTCTTTTTGCCGCGTCCGTTATTGGAGCCACCCCTAGAGATCCTTCAGAATAAAAAAGCAGCTGACGGGTTTAACCATATGCTTAATCTGGTGGAGTTTTGCAAGCAAAATGGGGAAGAAAGGGAATTTGAGGTTGAGTTAGGTTATGGAGTTTGCAGATTGACGGGGGTTAGAGTGAAGAATTTACTTAAATAATATGGAAAAATGTGACCCTAGAGTTTTATTTGAGGGTTTATATGATTTTGGGAATTTTTACATTTATTTCATTTTAGCTGCTACCTCTACGTTAATCTCCGTAAAACCGGCATTTAATTATTCCTGATACTCACTTTCTATGGAAAAGTATTCAGCTACTCCATCCAAAAAGTTTGGACTCAGATGAGGAGCAATACCTAAAGCTTTAATTTTTGATGCTTTATCCTTCAAATCTGAGAATGGAATAAAACCACACGTCTTCGAAAGTGGCTTTTGTAAATACTCAAAGGTGGGTCTCAGTATTTCTCTTCTAACTTTATCTCCTCGAGCATCGGGAGCAACTAAGTATAGTTTTATATCCAGATTTGGTTGAAGGGCAATTAAATCACTCATTCTTAGAAGGCCTGAATATATGGATGTTGAATACTCAATCTCAAAGGCCGCAACGATTGTATTTCCTTTTAACCAAAGAACATCTATTAATTCGATTGTTTTTTGGGTAGCTTCATTAAATTGCAGTGGTAACTCTGAGATAGTATTTGGTATTGATGCAAAACTGATACCATTGAATTCTTTAGAAAAATCATTTGTTGCAGCCCGTACATTCAAGCCCATTTTTGAGCCTAAATCCAGCAGATAATATTGAATCTCTGTATGTTCTGTGGGATCTGATACTTTATGCTTACTAATTGTTTCTTCGTTATTAATCTCATCTTGTGAATCAGGGACACTTACAACTCTGTCAAGTTTGCCCTGTTTGGTTTTATATAATGGAACCTTTTTCCATTTTTTAGGGTCTATTTGTTTCTTCTGAGGTTTTTCTTCCGCCTCTCTTAAGAGCTTAAAGATAAGCTCTCCATCTTCTGTTCTAAATTTGCCAAGACTTCCCCTAATAAATCCTTTAAAACCCTTAAGACGATCTGTAGGATCCTGATAAAAACTAACTTTGCCTTCAAGTTCAGCCATAGGTACACCATATTCAGGATCAAGTATGATTATTGGCTTTACGTCTAACCTTGAAGGAAATTCTAAAGTTTCAGATTTATCCTTTAAATTCCAAATTTTTCGAGTATCAGTGCTAGGTCCAATAACTTCTAGTGCTCCAACCCAGTGCATAATACCTGTAGTATAGCAAAGAAGGATGTCTCCTGCCTTTACTTTATTAATTGTTTTCTTACGATTTTCCCGAAATCCACTAACGTTTGCACCTGCTCTTCGAAAGTCTTCCCAAGTAACTCCCGTAAATAAATCCAACCAATAATTCACCATTAATATCACTACTTTAAAAAATATATTTTCCCATGACTGTATTTTTTAATATTTTTCCAATATCCCTATTGTTGTTAGAAAAACAATAAGTTACTCTCCACGTGTATAGACAGCCTCACAAATAAATCAGTAGGATTTTATTCAGAAAATATCAGCAAGTTAGAAATTTATAAAAAAAGAGTTCACTATTATTATTGAACAGGACTAAGAAGGAGTTTACATAGATTCTGTTCTCAAACTTCCGGGATTTCATACCCATGAAGAGGCGCTTGACGAACTAAAAGGAGAATGAAAGAGGCAATAGTTCTACCTTGGCTTGTAGTCTAAAAACTAAAAATAGAAACTTTCGCCCTTTTCCTTTACCCGTCAATGTTTAGTTATAGTTTTCAGCTTTTGCCCTGAAAAATAGAGTAGTGACGTCTTTATATCATTTCTTTTTCTTTATTCAGTGCATCTATTTTTGCACGTATTTCATCCTTCTGCTGTTTGTACCTGACTTTGATTTCTTTAACTTCTCTGTAGACAAACAGGCTTTCGTCACTGATTCCTTTCATTGACTCTATATGTATTACTAATTCATCTATGCCTTCATCCAGGCGTGGTTCTACTTTCCGCCATTCTGCATACTTAATATCCAGTTCTACTTTGCTTTTGTCTTCAAGCGTAAAAATCTCGTCCCAGAGAT
>CAZCKG010000126.1:0-6167 GCA_964498825.1 uncultured Methanosarcinales archaeon | reverse complement strand
TCCTGAAAATTTTTTGTTCTCTACGTCAAATATTTTAAAGAAATCTTTGAAATAAGCAGGGAGAGTATTCATTTCCAAAATGTTTTCAAGGGAAATCCATGCGTACTCCATATGCTCATAGCTTAATTTTACATCAGCAATGATATAACCACCATCATAAACTATGGCGACTACTTTTTTTTCAGGAAGTTCAAAGGCTACATATCCTGCAATGTCTCCGGGAACAATTGAAATCCCGGTTTCCTCCCATACTTCTCTTACAACAGCTTCTTCAAGAGGTTCTATACGACCCAGTTTTCCCCCTGGCAAGTCCCATTTGCCCGGATTAGTTTTTGAATTTTCCGAGCGCCTGAGAAGCAGAAATTCGCCTTTCTCGTTCCGGAGAAGGGCATATACAGAAATAATATAAGGTTTCTCCAGATTCATACATAATATGTGAGATTTCCCTGTCTTAAAGGCTGGCTCTTTTAAGATCTTGAGAAAAAGGCATATTTTAAAACATCTTTTAACACTACTTCCTAACATACAGAAAAGAATATTTAAAATTAAACCTGGAACACAAGAGATAAAAAGTAAGCTACAAAAGGAATAACTAGAGAAAAGTACAAAAGAAATTAAAAGAAGTAGAGAAAGTAGAGTTAAAAAAATATAAAAATCAAGTGAAAAAATAAAGGATTCAATATGGCAGGCTCGAGAGGAAAAACAATATATGTAGATCTTGGCGCCGAATCAGTCAGTGTCACCAGAACTGATGAAAAGTTAATTCTAAGCTACCTTGGAGGCAGAGGACTTGGAGTAAAACTACTTTCCGAGCTTACAGACCCTGATATTGACCCTCTTAGCCCTGTCAATCCCCTGATATTCACATCAGGTCCGCTTTCAGGCTTTGCACCTATGGCTTCAGGAGCAGTCCTTACATCGAAATCACCCCTAACAGGCACAGTGTTTAGCTGGAACATGGAAGGAGGCTTTGGACTAGAGCTGAAAAAAGCCGGGATTGATGCTCTGGTAATCACCGGAAAGGCAAACAGACCTTCTTATGTTGAAGTAAGGGAAGGAAATATTGAAATTGTATCTGCAGAAGAACTCTGGAGAAAGAATGTTAAAGCCTGCAATGAAATTCTGAAGAAAAATGGAAGCGTAGCCTGTATAGGTAGAGCTGGAGAAAAACAGGTCCGTATATCCTCTTTTGTAGTTGACTCCATCTACAGCGGGAGAGGGGGACTCGGAGCGGTTGCAGGCTCAAAGATGCTGAAGGCCGTAGTTGTAAAGGGAGAGAAAGAACTTTTACCATCTAATCCTCAGAAGTTAAAAGAGCTTAACAAGAAAATTTTGAAGCTCTTCGATGCGAGTCCCATACTTTCCAAAGGACTTTCAAACTACGGGACGCCTGTACTTGTGAAGCTTCTGGATTATATGAACCTTATACCCAGCAGAAATTTTACCGGAAAAGGAACGCTTTTTGCAGATCTGCTTTCAGGAGACTATATAAAAGCCTGTTTTGAGCTTGAAAAAGAAAGCTGCCCTGTCTGTCCTCTGGGCTGCAAAAAGAGAATAAAAGAAACAGGAAGAATTGTACCTGATTATAATTCTCTCTGGGCATTCGGGTTTAACCTTGAAAATCCTGACTTGAATTCCATACTCAGCGCCGACGGGATATGCAAGGATTACGGGCTTGATCCGATTTCGACAGGTTCGGTTCTCGGAGCATTCTTAGAACTTAAATCAGGAATTGAACAAAAGTGGGGAGCAGTAGAACCTGATGAACTGAAATCTTTGCTCCTGGAAATAGGGGAAGGGAGTGAAATGGGGGATGGAACCAGAAAATATCTTTCGGCCAGAGGAAAAGAAGATTTGAGTATGGATGTAAAAGGTCTGGAACTGGCAGGCTTTGATCCCGGAGGGATAAAGGGGCAGGCTCTTGCATATGCTACATCTTCACACGGAGGAGATTACCTTACCGCCTTTATGATTGGGCCAGAGATACTTGGAAAACCTTTGAGCCTTGATCGCCTGAGCCTAAAAGGAAAAGCAGGAATTCTTCAGGTTTTTGAAAACCTGACCTCTGTACTTGATTCTCTTGTACTCTGTCCGTTCTCAATTTTTGCTTTTAATGAAGAAATATGCTCAGCTCTTTTGCTTTCGGCTGGAGGGATGGAAATCTCGCCTGCTGAACTCCTGAGAATAGGGGAGAGGATCTGGAATCTGGAGAGAATTTATAACCTTGGGGCAGGTTTTGTACGGAAAGATGACATTCTTCCAGAAAGATTTTTTGAAAGAAATGGAGAAAACGGAGGAGACATAATTTCCAGGACAGAGTTTGAGATTGCCCTTCAGGAGTACTATCATTACCGCGGCTGGGACAGAGAAGGAGTACCTTTATCCGGAAAACTGAAAGAACTTGGACTCAATTACTGAAAAAAGGAAATTAATGAAGCAAAAAAGTATTCCTAGCCAGTAAGATATGTCATATAGAAAAATAAATATTTAAGTAGCGTATAATGTTTTATCTTCTAAACCCGGATGTTTTCCATAGATAAACGATATTTTTTGTGCGTTTCGGGCCTTTTCCCCTGAAATCTCGCCAGAAAGAGTGAAATCTCGCATAAGCGTTATATACTGTAGGATAATTAATCGTATTAATTCTCGACCTTTATAGGTCTGCAGGCATCCAGGCCAGAAACTACTTTCCGATTTTACTGTACTGAGCAACAGAAGCGATGTATGGATAAAAGAAGAGACAGGCAAAGATTAGAAAAGCCTTCTAATACTGCTCCACCGGACTTGAACCAGGAAAAAGGAATCAGGGATTTCGGTATGGCGTTTACAACTTATTGATACTACATGTCTTAAAGACATATGGGAGAATTGTTATGAAACAGCAAGTAGAAGTAAAAGACTTAAAAGAAGGGAAATACTTAATCATCGACGACGAAGCATGCGTCATAAAGAGCATTACCAAGTCCAAGCCAGGAAAACACGGAGCTGCAAAAGCAAGAGTAGAGGCTATCGGTCTCTTTGACGGACAGAAGCGCTCCTATATAGGTTCCGTTGCAAACAAAGTCTACGTCCCGATTGTGGAAAGAAAGAGTGCACAGATAATCTCCATTACCGGAAACATTGCCCAGCTTATGGACATGGGAGATTTCTCAACCTTTGAAATCGTGATTCCTGAGGAGTACAAAGAGAAGGTCAAAGAGGGAGAAGAAATTTCTTATATAACAGCCCTCGGCAAGATCAAACTCGACATAAGAATGTAAGTTTTCTAAAAGCAGTGGAAACTCAGGTCAATGACCTGAGCTCTTTTTTTAAAAATAATACTTACATAAAGGTTAGACAATGTTTTTACCTAATTCTTTTATAGACGCTCTTTCAGATTATGAATCCGCACGCTACGTTATTTTTGGTGTGCCCTTCGACAACACCTCATCATATAGGGCAGGAAGCCGTTGGGCCCCGGATGCCATGAGAAAGGTCTCTGCAAATTTCGAGAGCTATAATCCTACTTTCGATATTGACATTGTAGATATTCCCATTTATGATGCAGGAAACCTGGAAACCTCAGCTTCGGTTGACGAAACCTTGCAGAGCCTCTACGAAGCCGCAAAAGATCTCTTGAGTGATGGAAAACTCCCTATCATGCTTGGAGGGGAACATTCCCTGACGTTTGCTATGGTAAAAGCCTGTGCAGAATTTGCAGGGGATGATTTTGGGGTTCTTGTACTGGATGCCCATTTTGATCTGAGAGAAGAATATAGAGGTTTCAAGAACAATCATGCCTGTGTATCCCGGAATATTCTAAATCAGGTTACTAAGAATCTGGTATCTATAGGAATTAGAAGCGGTCCTGAAGAAGAATGGGTTTTTGCCAGGGAAAATAAACTAAAATATTACACAGCCGATGATGTGGAATCCATAGGCATGGTTGAAGTCCTAAAGGAAGCAGTTGAGTGGCTGGGCTGCAGTCAGCTGTATCTTTCTCTTGATATGGATGCCATAGATCCTGCTTACGCCCCTGGTCTCGGGACGCCGGAACCTTTCGGCTTGAGTGCCAGAGATGTAAGAACTGCAGTAAGAACTCTTGCTCCTTTCTCAATGGCTTTTGATGTTGTAGAAATCGCTCCAGAGTATGATTCAGGACAGGCAGCCATGCTGGGAGCGAAATTAATGAGAGAGTTTATTGCATCTAATGCAAAAAGCCATAAAATAGTATAATAAGTATATTTATCTTGAATTTATGGAAAAAGCTGGAAGTCACGAAGCTTCTTTTTCACCAGCTTTTTCCATGTATTCCCAGAGTTTTATCTGTGCTAACAGAGTCTTTTATTCAATAAATTTTTCTAAGCTTTTGAACTTTTTTATTTTAAGCACGCCAGAGCGCTATAATTTTATCAATTGCTATATGTGTGTACTTTCCGTCCTGTCCAAGAGTAAGCACGTTGTCTGCGCAGGCTTCTACCTTTCCATTAAAAACGTCAGGCCCTCCACAATAAACATCTATGACTTCACCAAGGTGGTGTTCCACAATAAAAGATTGCATTTTATCATACCTCGAATGTGATGATCTTGAAATATAAAGTCTCTTAGATTATTGAGCCCAGAGTGCTATTATTTTATCAATAGCTATGTGGGTAAGCTTCCCTTCATTATTCAGCGTAAGGACATTATCAGCACAGGCTTCTACTGTCCCCTTAAAAACATCTGGCCCGCCACAGTAAACATCTACAGCTTTGCTGAGATAGTGTTCCACTATAAAAGATTGCATCATATTTCTTCCCTCTTGTTTCTTGTTATCTGGATATTTACACGTTATTTTTGTTGACACACGCAGATTTTACATAGCAAACGTATGCTGATTATTACTATCTTCTCATTTCTTATAAACATATTTAAAAACAAAAATTGTTTTTCATGATGCGGCGGCGCATTTACTTCAACGAAAGTTAGCTTACTCACCCAGAAGTCTTGATAGCTCTCAGATTCTTGTTTTTTCAGAAAATAAGAAAGAAATACATGACTTTTGTTTTAAGGTTTATTTGCGTTAGGGAAATTAGGAAAGCTAAGTTTATCTCGACAAAATATAATAAAGAAAATTTTTTTAAAGAAAGTCTGGGTTAAAAATGGTTTTTGGATTCTGAGGTAAAAGCCTTTAGAAGCTAAATAGTTCAATCTTTTTACTCAGAATCTCTCAATTTTCACTACTTTCGTAGAGGAAAATATCCTCAATTGGAGCACCAAAAAGCCTGGAAAGTTTGAATGCAAGCTCAAGAGAAGGATCGTATTTACCTTTTTCAATAGCATGTATGGTTTGCCTTGTCACCCCTACCTTTTCAGCAAGGTTTTCCTGAGTAAGATCATGCATTGCCCTGTAAACTTTAATTTTGTTCTTCATCTAAGACTCCATACTTTTTACTAAAATAGATATGAAAGAGAGTATACAATAAAAAAATTCCACAGCTTATGTAAGCAAGGTGAAAACCCAGAGATGAATACTGAGGATATAAATTCCGAAAGGAGATAAGACAAGCTCCTGCAAAAGCAAAAAATAAGATTGAAAACTGGAGAGTAGCCCACGAAGTAGGATAGTAAATTTGCTGAATTCGCTCATCTTTAAAGCCTTCTTCCTGCGTCCAGCTCTCAAGATAGAAAACTGCAATGCCTGAAAGGACAAGACCTAACAGCAAAAGGTAGTTTCCTGAAAAAAAGGCCCAGATTGCTCCGCCTGCAATACCCAATAGAATGCAGAAGACTGCATGTATTTTTTCTGCCTGGAAAGAATTAGAGTTATTCATTGATTAACCTCTAATTTATATAAATTTGTTCAATTTGTTCATTAATTTTAATTTTGAAATTATGAAGGAAAAAGCAGCTTTATCATCCCCCATACTCCCTGTTGTAATACATGTAAGAAAGGGAATAAAGCACAAGAACCGTACAACTTGCATATGCCATGAAAAAACCAATATTTGTATAGCCAGGATAGATGTTTTTCATTGCTATAAGGGCTGTTCCTCCAAGGGCAAAGCTGACAGCAATAAATTGGAGAGTAAACCAGGAAGCTTTCTGACTAATCTGACGAATACGCTCGTCTTCCACAATATCATTTAGCCTGTGTTTAGAAAGGTACATGACAATCATGCCTGCAAAAACGGAACCCACAGCAAGTA
>CAZCKG010000125.1:2817-6189 GCA_964498825.1 uncultured Methanosarcinales archaeon | reverse complement strand
GAACATAAAATAAATTTCGAAACATAATCCAAGCTTATAGATTATAAAGTAGCATTATGAATCAATAGTTGTTGTTACTGTTAAGTAGGATATTAGAAGGTTGTACATGATTAAGATAATAAGAGTTCTCAATTTTCATCATAACTGAGATAATTAACAATTGAATGAAAATTCAAAGAAGAAGAGAAGAAAAAAAGAGAAAAAGGTAAAGAAAAGAGAAAAAAGGACTGAAAAAGACTGAAATCAGATAATAATTGCCGCTGTCCTATCATCCTTTTCTTCGTCAAAATCAGTTACAAGAGCTTCAGTCGTAAGCACCATGCCTGCAATTGAGGCTGCATTCTGAAGGCCGCTCCTGACTACTTTTGTCGGATCTATCACGCCTGCTTCGAAGAGGTCTTCAAAGATATCTTTCTTTGCGTTATATCCAAAGAATTCTCTGGATTCGGCCTTGATTGTTGCTACAATTTCGGCACCTTCTCTACCTGCGTTTGTAGCGATCTGACGGACTGGTTCTTCAATAGCCCTCTGGACTATCTTTACACCTACCTGTTTGTCGCTCTCTAGGCACAGGCCATCGAGAACTGCAGCTGCACGGAAGAGACTTATTCCTCCCCCGGTGACAACCCCCTCTTCAACTGCGGCTTTTGTGGCGTTAAGAGCGTCGTCGATTCTCATCTTCTTTTCCTTCAGCTCGGTCTCGGTTGCAGCTCCTACTTTGATCACTGCAACGCCGCCTCCTAATTTTGCCAGGCGTTTTCTAAGTTCAGTTTTTCTGTAGTCAGCATCGGCAATGTTAATCTGGGCTTCGATTATCCTGACTCTCTCGTTAATGTCTTCTTTTTCTCCCCTGCCTTCCACAATGATGGTTTTATGGTTGTCAACAGTTACCTTTCTTGCAGCTCCAAGCATGTAGTCGCTGAATTCCTCAAGCTTCATACCCTTTTCTTCACTGATAACCTGCCCGCCCGTCAGGGTGGCAATGTCCTCAAGCATTTCCTTTCTCTCGTTTCCGAATCCAGGAGCTTTGACCGCGCAGACTCTCAGTGACCCACGAATGATGTTTAAGATCAGGGCCGCCTGTGCATCCCCATCAACATCGTCAGCAATAATCAGGAGGGAACGACCTTCAGAAGCAACTTTTTCAAGCACAGGAACGATCTGCTTCATGCTGTTGATTTTTTTGTCCGTAATCAGGATATATGGCTCATCAAATTCACAGACCATTTTTTCATGGTCAGTTGCCATGTAGGGTGAAACAAAACCGCGGTCAAACTGCATCCCTTCTACAACATCAAGGCTTGTTTCCATGGTCTTTGAGTCTTCTACAGTGATTACTCCATTGTATCCGACCCTTTCCATTGCGTCTGCTATAAGGTTACCTATTTCTTCGTCATTATTTGCGGAGATGGTAGCGACCTGTATAATTTTCTCTTTGCCTTTTACCTCAACGCTCTTGCTTTTAAGGTAGTTCACGACTTTTTCTGTTGCAATCTCAATTCCTTTTTTGACATCTATCGGATTTGCTCCGGCACTGATGTTTTTCAGGCCTTCTTTGATCATGCTCTGGGCAAGGAGAGTTGCGGTAGTGGTCCCGTCTCCGGTATTGTCCTGGGTCTTGGATGCAACTTCTTTAACAAGTTTAGCCCCAATATTCTCAAACTTGTCATGAAGCTCTATTTCCTTTGCAATGGTAACTCCATCATTTGTAACAACAGGTTTTGTGCTTTTGTCCAGCACAACATAGCGGCCTTTAGGTCCGAGAGTGATCTTGACGGTGTTTGCAACTTTATCCACACCGTTTAAGAGAGCCTTTCTGGCGCTTTCGTCAAACATTATTTGCTTTGAAGACATCTGCATTCACCTTGATTAAGATCAAATATGCTCTTATTGAATCTGGGTATTATTAAGTCAGGGTATATCCTGATCAGGGATATCCTGATTCATTTTGTTTCAAATTAGATTTTCTCCAGCATTATTCTTCCACAAATGTTGCCAGGACATCCTTGAAGTCTACAAAAAGGTATTTTTCCCCATCTATTTCAACTTCGTCTGATTGATATCCCCCGTAGATCACACGGTCCCCTTTTTTCAGGGGCAGTTCCTTCCCGTCTTCAAAAGTCCCCACAGCAATAACGATTCCTTCCTTATTCTCTTTCTGTGCAGACTCAGGGATATAGATCCCGCCTTTTGTCACTTCTTCTTTTTTCAGATGTTTGAGTAACACTCGTTCGCCAATAGGTCTGATAATCACTATTTTATTCCTCCTTATACGCAAGTGATTCTATATTAGCTGAACATTCACTGATAGTTATAAGTCAATACGGAATTGGTGAACATTTTGAGCAAGAAAATGCCCAACTATCTGCATATAATGTAAAACTTGTATTTAAAAATTGCCCGAAGAAATAAACATGATGCTCAAAAAATAGAGATGATGTCTACAAATTGAAGAAAATATATATATGTGAAACTCCAAAATATTACCCAGATGGTTCAGGAGATTATTCTAAGAAACATTGAAAAACCTCGGATCAAAAGTCTGGAAGAAGATCTTTTATGGTTCTGTGATAGCTTTGGCTTTTCTGCAGGAAGGGACACTGAAAACACTGCCACCAGAATAATCTTCAGCCTGCTTGACAAGCTTTCAAACGACGAAACTGTTTCTTCGGAAGCCCTTGCAGGAGATCTTGAGATTAAGATTTCCAGGGTCAACCACCACCTGCGGAATCTCAATGACTCTGGGCTCCTTTACAGGAAAAAACGTCTGATTTATCTTCGGGGAGGCAGTTTAAAAGCTGCAGTCGAGGAGATGAGAAAGGATTCGGAAAGGATCCTTGATGAACTGGAAGGCATGGCCGAAGAAATCGATTCCCTGATGGGGCTCAAGAACAGGTAACTGTAGAGATGTAACGCAAGAAAAAAGATAATTAACCGGAAATAAATTCAATAATAAGCTCATTTATTATTTATCGTGAATAAAGTTTCCATAGTCCGCTGTCCTGATTATTCTCATACAAAAAAAGCAATAGCTGAGGCTCTGGAACTGATAGGTGGCCTTGAAAGTTCAATCGATCCTGGGGACCGTGTGCTGCTCAAACCAAATATTCTTGCGGCCAGCCCTCCGGAAGCTGCCGCCACAACTCATCCTTCTGTAGTGGCTTCAATGTGTGAATTCGTGCTTCAGGCTGGAGGGAAACCGATTGTAGGTGACGGCTCAGGAATCTCAAGACCTGGGGCTACCGCAAAAGCACTGAAAGCCTCAGGTATAGAAGAAGCGGCCAGAAAAGCCGGAGCCAACATCGTAAATTTTGAAACCTCAGGCTTTACTCTTGTCGAAGTTCCTCAACCTTTGCAGTTTAGTAAGATATA
>CAZCKG010000125.1:0-2717 GCA_964498825.1 uncultured Methanosarcinales archaeon | reverse complement strand
GGGATTGCGTTTCTCTGGATATTGTTGCTGCAGAGATGATTGGTTTTGATCCTCTTAAAATCCCAACAACTGCAGGCGTCCTGAAGAAAGGTTTTGGAAATCAATGCCCTGTTATCTTTGGAACTCCTTTAAAAGAAGTCAAAATGAAATTTAAACCTTCAAGCGGAGGAGTAAGTACGGCTCCTACGTTTCTCACCCGCCATCTAGGCAAATACTTCACTATTTATCCTCAGATAAACAGGAGAAAGTGTACTCACTGCGGAGCCTGTTACTATAATTGTTCTCCCCACGCTATTGAAAGACTTGAAGATGGCAGTTTCAGGATTAACAAAGAAAAATGCATTTTATGTTACTGCTGCCGTGAACTCTGCCCGAGTAATGCCGTAGATATCAAAAAGTCGTTACTTGCAACTCTTCTCACAGAAAGGAAAACCTGATTGATAAAGCGTGGTCAAAATGTCAAACTTCTAAGAGCGAAAGAACTACAGAATATTAGAAAACTTAATGTAGGCATTAAAAACGAAAATTTTAATTTCTTTCATTTCTTGCCTGATTCCTAAATTCCCTTCCTATTTCAAATCAATTTTAAGATTAACTAAAACTCATTCAATAAACCAAAATTAATACAGGGGGCGTAATTGAACGCCCCCAATATTTTTTTTTCTTATTTGTATTTGTGTTCCCGTCTCCCTGCTACCATCTTTTCTTTTTCTAAACGCTCCATTCTCTCTTTATCTGTCTCTGTCTTTTCCTCTCTTTCTATTCTTTCTACATCTTGCCTTGCCATTCTTTCTTCTGCTGTTTCCAGCGGCTCTTCCCTTCTTTTAGTCCGGGCCATCATTTCTGATTCTGCTCCGGTTACTCTGGTTCTTTCAGCCTCTGCTCTTTGCCAGTAAGGCTGGTATCCATAGTAAGTGTAGACGCCGGAGAGTTCAGCACGGGTTAAAGGCCATCTGTCTTTATCAAATCCTTCTGCCCTTTCCAGAACATCTCTGGGAATATCAAGGGTAAAAGCATGCTCATGCACTCTGCATGTAAGAGCTTGCCAGGGAATAGCAAACAGTTTATCGGCCATGCCCAGGAACCCGCCAAAAGAGAGTACCGCATATGCTACTCTCCCATCCTGAAGATCGATCATTAACTCTTCAATCCTTCCAAGATCTTCTCCGGCTGTATTGACAACTCTGTCCGTTTTTATCGTGCTTGCTGACAAAAAGTCTGGGACCTCTCTCCCTGTAGTCTCAACTCTACTCGGTACTTCCACCCTCTCTCTTTCCAGCTGCGCCAGCCTTTCCCTTTGTGTTTTTGCCAGTGTTTCTGCTTCTAATCGCTCTTTTTCCAGTTTGGCTAGAGTCTCTCTCTCGATTCCTGCTTGCCTTTGTGCTTCTGTACATTCTCTCTGTAGCTGAGACAATTTTTCTTTATGTGTCTCTTCATGAGTCTGTACTATCATCAGCTCTTCTTCGAGCCTGGCCACCTTTTCTGTCTCTTCCTGCCTTCTTGCTTCCTGTAACTCTTTTTCTAACTGTAGCAGCCTTTCTCTCTCAGTTTGTGCCTGTCTTTCTGCTTCTATCCGGTCTCTTTCCAGCTGCGTCAGCCTGTCTCTCTCAGCTTCTGCCTTTCTCTGCGCTTCCATCCGCTGTCTTTCCAACTGAGAGATTTTCTCTTCCTGTGTCCCTTTTAACCCTTCAAGCCTTTCTATTTCCTGTCGAGCCCTTGTCTCGTCTTCTGTTTCTGTCCGGACAACTCTTTCCTCTACTACAACTCTCTCCTCTACTATTTTTGTCGGCTCCCTAACTTCTCTCTCGGTACGGGCCATTCTTCTTGTTTCCCCTTCAGCAACAACTCCGGTCCGAATTTCTGGCTGAGCTCCCATCCCTGTCCGCCAATACGGCTGGTAACCATAGTAAGCATATGTACTGGAAAGTTCTTCATAAGTTACAGGCCATTTGTCCTTATCAAGACCTTCTGCTTTATCGACAGTATCTTTAGAAATATCAAGGACAAAAGCATTCTCACGCGCTCTTAGAGTAAGAGAATGCCAGGGAATAGCGAGTTGTTTACTGCCTACACCTAGAATTCCACCATGTGTAATTACAATGTACGCAATTCTTCCATCATGAAGATCAATCATTATATCTTCAATTTTTCCAATGTGGTCGCCATCTCTATTAATGACTTTTTTTCCTTGTATCTCGCTTGCTGGCAAAAACTCTGGACTGCTTCTATCTGTCCTGCTTGTCATCCGGGACGTTCTTTCGGATTCCGGTGTTGCAGTTTCTACTGCCCCTGTTTGCCAGTACGGTTGGTATCCATAGTAGCTGTACATATTAAAAAGCCAATCACGGGTAGTTACAGGCCAATTGTCCTTGTCAAAGCCTTCTGCATTCTTAAGCGTTTCTTTAGGAATATCAAGTAAGAAGGTGTGCTCGTGCACTTTCAAAGTAAGAGCTTTCCAGGGGATAGCAAAGAGTTTATTGCCCATACCTAGGATTCCTCCAAAAGAAAGTGCTGCATATGCTACTCTACCGTCTGCGAGATCGATCATTAGATCTTCAAATTTACCAAGGTCTTCTCCAGCTGTATTGACTACTTTATCGTCTGTTAAGCTATCCGCTGACAAAAAGTCTGGATTCTCTCTGCTTGCCATATATTTCCAACTCCCTAAGTTTTAGAATATTATTTTAAAGCTTGCTCCCCATGCACAGTTTCAAAAC
>CAZCKG010000124.1:0-6201 GCA_964498825.1 uncultured Methanosarcinales archaeon | reverse complement strand
GCTTAAACTCCCTTATAGATATAGCGCAGTTTTCATAGGAATAGTATCCTCAATCAGCACAGATGATATTTCACGATCTTATTATTCTCCTTCTTTTGAGTTCTTTGAGTATCTCTGGGTAAATTAAACTTAAACAATTTATAAGCGCAGAGATAAGTGCAAAGCTAAACTGGAATTTTTTATACGGAAAAAGCAGGAAAAAACGGTAAATTTAAAAAAGAATTTAAAAGGATGCGTCAACGTAATCGACCGGCCTTTTGAAAACAGCTGCTATCATACCGTTTTCGTCGATCTCGTCGGCAAACTTGATGAGCTCCCAGCCCTCAACTCCGAGGCTGTTAAGATCTTCTTTTGTCTTTGACCACTCACTGAATCTTATCTCTTTTACATCATATTCCCAGATGGTCACTCTAATTCATCTCCAGTAAAGTTGGGTAAGGTTAACTCATATATTAAGTTGTGGCATCTGCTATATTTATCTTTTTAAAAAATAGATTTGCGATCAAATCAAGTAAGGTTGATCTGGGATTTGACCTGAGAATTAATCCGGCATATCAGCCCAATCCCTGGCTCTTTTGCGGAAGGAGTAAATAAAAAAAGTTGTTGATAGCTGGTTTTTTGTCAGGTCAAGTCTCAACCGATTTTTAAAGTAACTCAGATTTCAACCTATTTATAAATTAACTCAAGTTTCACTTTATTTATAAGCCAGCTCAAACCTCAAACTGTTTTTTAATTAGCTCAAATCTCAACCAGCTTATATTCCCTGGTTCCAAGGCCGATTTCCTCTCCATACCTGAGCTGATGGGTTCCATCGACCATTGGCCATGCTCCCCTGAACTTATCTGCCCCTGCCTCGTGGTTAAAGTGCAGGGAGGAACTGATAAGCCCTTTTTGTTTATTTACAAGGTCGTAGCTTGCCTGGTCAAGGGCAACAGGGTCGGTTGAGGCGAGAATTCCTATATCCGGCACAATAGGAGCATCACTCCAGGGCACGCAGTCGCAATCAGGGGTAATTTTAAGCAGGAAGTTAATATAGCCGACCCTGTCTTCTTTTCCTTTTACCGCGCCGTATGCATATTCCGTGACGCACTCCAGGAACTCCGGGATATCGTGCTCCCAGTCAATATCAATTGCCTCCGAAGGGCAGGCCTCCATACACTGCCCGCAGCTTATACATACCTCAGGTTCTATCATTGAGACCTCCCCTACAAGGGAAGAAGCCCCGACAGGGCAGACTTCAACGCATTTTCCGCAACCTACGCATTTTTCTTCAATTACGTGCGGGCTTGTCCTGAAATGCTGTTCCTTCTTGCCGACTGCAGGGGCACAGCCCATAGCAAGGTTCTTGATAGCCCCTCCGAAACCAGCTACGATATGCCCTTTAAAGTGGGACATCACAATCATGGAATCGGCAGCAGCAATATCAGACCCTATTTTTACGGACTTGAAATGCTTCTGCCCGATCTCGACATCCACAGCGTTCTGGCTCTTCAAACCGTCCGATATGATAAGCGGGGCCCGGACAACGGAGTAGTCGAAACCGTGTTCTATAGCCGTAGTCAGATGGTCGACAGCATTATGCCGGCTGCCTGAGTAGAGCGTATTGGTGTCCGTAACAAACGGTTTTGCTCCGGCTGCCCGGATTTTTTCCACAACCTGCCGCACAAAAACCGGATTAACATATCCGTCGTTCCCGTACTCTCCGAAATGAACCTTAATCGCGGTCAGGTCTTCAGACCCCAGGAGCTCAACAAAACCTGCTTCATCGAAAAGCCTCCGAATCTTGCTGATCATACTCTCCTGCGGATTCCTCGCCCTGAGGTCTGCGAAATAAACTTTGCTTGCCGTATAAGTCCCTCCAAAATCTAGATTAATGCTTTTATCCATGAAAAACTGTGCAGTTAAAAAAGTGTTGTTTATTTTTAGGTATTGCGCTGTTTGGAGAGAACGAAAACGCTGCTTCAGTCGATTAAATTCACACAGGATGCCGGTGCAGTAAAATATAACGCAATATAATGCTAAGAGACTGATAAATTCCTGATAAATCCTGCCTAAAAATACGTTTTATCTTACAGCTTGCCCGTAAATTTCTTATATTTTTTAATGTCCACTGCAATCTGTTTGTGTTTTTCCTTTTCAAGCCTTTTTAGCCCGATTTCGGCTTTTTTTGACTGGAATATGAGTTCTTCGGTTAATCTGTGATAGCTGGCAAGCCGTTCTTCAGGAATAATCCCGTCCTTTACCGCCTTCAGTACAGCACAGCCCGGCTCGTCGCGGTGAGTGCAGTCTTTAAACTTGCAATTGCGGGCTGCATCAACGATCTCGGAAAAAGCTTTCTCAAGCCCGTCTGCGGAGTCTCCGAGCTGGATTTCCCTGATCCCCGGGTTGTCTATAAGAACTACTCCATTAGGAAGAAGGAACATCTGGCGGACTGTAGTTGTGTGCCTGCCTTTTTCATCGTCTTTTCGGACATCTGCGGTTTTCTGGACGGTTTCGCCAAGAAGAGAATTAATGATTGTGGATTTCCCGACACCGGAGGAGCCTATGAGTGCAACCGTTTCCCCTGGATTAAGGTAAAGACTAAGTTCATCAAGCCCTGTTTTTGAAATAGCGCTTAATGAGACAATCGGCACGTTCCCTGCAACAGCCCGGATCTTTTCTACCAGCTGGGTTGGATTATCTGCAAGGTCAATCTTATTAAGTAAAATCACCGGGCTTGCCCCGGAAGAATAAACGATTGCAAGATACCTCTCAAGTCTTCGCAGGTTTAGATCCTTTCCCACGGCAGTTACAATAAAAATGGTATCAAGGTTTGCAGCAATTACCTGCTCCCCGCCCCCGTCTCCTGCTGCACCTCTTGAAAGGCAGGTTCTTCGGGGCAGGATATTCACAATCATGCGTGAACCCAGCTCGGGCTGATCAAGCAAAATGATAAAATCACCTACAACCGGCTGCTTTCCGATTCGCTGGAGTGCACCGGAAATTCCAGCCTGTACGACAGTTCCAGGGATGAGGACCTCGCAGACCGTTTTATGCCTTGATGCAACTCTTCCGGGAGTGTAGGAGCCTCTGTAGGCAGAAAAAGCCAGCTCAAGATCTTCATTCCAGCCTGGGATTTTATCGGCGTCACTGTGAATTGAAATATGACCTGAACTTTCAGCTTCGTTATAATTGTTCATAAGATGGAAGTATCCGATTAAATGGATAAATATTTTGATATTTTGCCCCGTAAAAGTTCAATTGTGCCTGAAAATTTCTTACTTTACCAGATGCAAAAACTCCTAAGAATATTTCATAAAGGAACCGCTAAAGTGTTTTTCTCGAGGACTTTCAGGAGGACTTGTAAGAAATCAAACTCTAAGCCGAAGGATGATGAGCTGAATGACTTTCCAAAAAAGGGACTACTAATACTATTGAAATTTGTTTATGTAATTTTTTAATATTAATTCATAGAAGATTAGATGTTTTTGGAAAGAAACCTCATAATAAATGCAAATAGTAAGAAATAAATATATGGTTAAGAAACTTTAGTATTTGAAGGAATTTTATGATAATTGTGCCATCTGATCAAGATATTTCGAATATAATCAATCGCATTGAAAATAAGATGTATGACTTGAAACCAGATTTTCAAAGGGATATTGTCTGGAACAAAGAAAAACAACAAAAATTAATTGATTCTGTTATGAGAGGATGGCATATCCCTCCGATTCACCTAGTAGAAATAAAAGGCAAAAATTATTATGAAGTTTTAGATGGAAAACAGCGCTTGTTCTCAATATTAAAATTTTATAACGATGAATTTCCATTTAAAGGAAACTTTCTTCCAGATCTAGGAGATTTAAAGGATCTTGACAGAAAAAAATTTTCTCAATTTTCTGAGGACTCTAAGAGAAAATTCTTATTTACTAAAATAAGAATACTCGAAGTTTCTGATGTAAAATTAAATGAAGCAACAGAACTGTTTCTTAGACTCAATTTAGGAGTTGCAGTGACCGCATCCGAGAAACGTAACTGTATTTATGGTCCTATAAAAAATTTGTTGCATGACACAATACAAGAGTATCCTGATCTTTTTTGCGAGGAAACACTAGGCTTTTCAAATTTAAGGATGGCTTACCAAGACGTTCTAGATAAAATGTTTTTTTTAGAAAAGAATAAGAGCCTTGACAATAAACCAGATTCCAGAGCTTTGGAGAAAATGTACTTTGAAGACGATGTAGATGAGTATTTAAAAGCGGAATTATACTCAAACCTAGAATTACTGCAAAATGTTTTAAATCGTAGTGACTTCAAATTAACCAAGTCTACTTTATTAAGTTATTATTGGTTTGTAAGATCTAAACGAATTAATAAAGAAGCAAATGAACTAAAAATACGTCTTTTTCTCTCCACATTTGAGAAATGGAGAGAGATTCAAATGCAAAAATTTGAACAAAATGATATTGTTCATCCAAAATATATAGAGTTCCAAAATTTACTTAGTCAGGGGTGGATTGATCCTTCCTCTTTAAAAGGTAGACATAAAATACTAATTGATCTTTACAATGATTTCGTTAACTTTGGAAAATTTGGGGAAGATTTATGATCCATGCCGAATACCAGGATTATCAAAGTAAATGCTTTAAAAAATGGGATCATAAAGCATATCCTTTAAAAAAAATATCTCTTGAGAATATTTTTAATTGGCGCTCTTCATTTATAGGTCTTCTTTCTCCTGTTTCTATAATCACTGGCAAAAATGGAGCTGGAAAATCAACTTTTATAAATGCACTAAAACAGGCATACAACCTTCAATGTGAAAACCAAGAGTTTGGAATACTTGCTCATCTTAGTAATTATAAAATTAAGCTTGAGGATCAGTATAATAAAGAGTTAGTTATAGTAGACAAGAATATTGTAAAGAATGATTTCTATTTACCACCTATAAATGATTTAACCTTCAATTCAAAAATTTATACCTATTTCAAAAATTGTTCTGGTAATGATATGATTAACTATCGTGAAACACTGGAACAATATGGTCCTCTTCCTCTTTCCCAAGATCTTATCTCAATAATGAGAGATATTCTTGGAAAGAATATTGTTTTCGCTGAAAAAATTCTCGACGAGGAAAATGATGAATTACAATACTACCGTCTAAAACTTTCCGATGGCACAATCTATGATTCCTATACTATGGGTTCAGGTGAGTTTTATATTAATCAATTTTTGTGGGCTCTTAGAGATTTAAGTGCAGGAAGTATAGTAGTTATTGAAGAATTAGAGAATTATCTTCATTCAGAAGCTCAGAAAAAAGTTATTGAACTAATCTATAAATATTCACACGACAAAAAAATTCAATTTATATTGACTACACATTCTCCTACAATAATAGATCATGTTAAAAACTCAAATCTAATTCTAATAAAAAACGGTTCTTCAAACGTTACTTCCATAAATTGTTGTCCAAATTGGCTTGCTAAAGATTCCCTCGGTATAAGCGTAGATAATAAAATTGAGGTTCTTGTAGAAGATGAGAAATCTCTGAGCTTAGTTAGGACAATAATTTCGCGCAAAAACCCAAGTATGCTAAAACAATTAATATTTACAAATTGTAAAGGAAACTCTGACATTAAGACATGCGTAGATATCATCAAAAGGTTGAATATCGAGTCTTCAATGATTATCGGGGTTATCGATGGTGACTCTCAGTATGAAGAGGATAATTCTCTAATTAAATTACCGGGTGAAGTACCTCCTGAAATACTAATTATGTCTTATTTAACTCATAATTATGATAAAATTGCTTTAAGATTAGATATTTCCATTGAAGCTGTGAGTTCTGCATTTGAACAGGCAAAATGTTCGTCAGATTATCACGAATGGTTTGGTAAAGCTGCTACTATATTGGGAGAAGCAGATGAATATTTGTGGGGAGCAGTAACCAAATTGTGGTGTTTAGATAATCCTGAAAGTGTAAATACATTTTTTGAAAAGTTTGAGTCAAGATTTTACCGGCTCAAAAATTGATAGCTTCAATACTCTTTAATTTAAAACCTATGTATTCTGAAGCCATAACATTGAAAAAAGTAAAAATTAGTGAATACTGATTCACCATTATGCTTAATAATCTACACTTCATCCAGGTATCTCTGCAGCTTATCAGCAAGTTTGCCAATATGAATACCATCAACAAATGCATGATGAACCTGGACTGCA
>CAZCKG010000123.1:0-6221 GCA_964498825.1 uncultured Methanosarcinales archaeon | reverse complement strand
TGTTTAGAAAGGTACATGACAATCATGCCTGCAAAAACGGAACCCACAGCAAGTACCGGATTTCCGATTGATATTGAATGAACAACGATAACTCCCATAATCATTGGAATAAGGAAAGAAATAATTCTGAATTCTTTCTTTTTCATTTGCGAATCCTCCGTAAGTATGGTGTTTCAATAAAAATCAAATTAATATCAAAGTAATTAAGTATGGTAGTGTAAACAAATTGACTGTTTTCGATTACAATATGTAATACAAACTTTACATATAGTAAATAGGAAGATACATTATTTAAAGTTATTGTGAGTTATTTAAGAGAATAGAATGGGAGAAAAATAAAGATAGGACTTACGCACTTGAGGTCCAAAATCAAGATCATTGGACATCACTAATAATTAGATGCTCTAGACAGTTGAAGGTTTAACGCTGTTGATTATTCAGTTCAACCGCGTAAGTCCTAAAAGAGATAAAGAAGATAGTTCATTATTTAAGTAAATAATAAGAGCAGAAAAATAAAAAAGAGAAACATTCTAGAAAAACATCTACTTCAGCTCTTTTTTGAGAAAATCTCTCGAATTTCATCAAGTTGTTCTGGAGGGCTGATTAAAAGCAAAATATCATCTTGGTTAAGTTCTGTTTTAGCTCCCAAGTCGTATATGAGTCTGTGATCTCTGGAAATAGCAAGGACGGTGATTCCGTACCTTTTTCTGATATCAAGATCTCCCAGAGTTTTTCCTGAAGCTTCCGAATCTTTTCCAACTCTTATACTTTTAATTTCCACATCAGAGAAGTCAAGGGCAAGTTCACATATGCCTGTTCGATGCAATTCAGGATTGCGGAGCACCTGGTAATGGTCAGCCCTGAGCTGCGCATTCATAGTTTCAATCTCGTTTTCAGGGACCATGTAAGTATTAAGTACCCTGGAAAAGAGCTCTATGGAAGACTCAAATTCATCCGAGATAACCTCATTGGCCCCTATAGAATATAAGTTATCAAGTTGATTCAGGAAGTGAGTTCTTGCAATAATATGAATATCAGGATTTAGTCTCCTGGCTGCTTCAATGATTCGTATGGAACTTGCAGGATCACCTGCAGTAATTACAACTGATTTTGCTGCCCTGATCCCTGCATGCTCAAGCACAGCTTTCTGGGCTGCATCTCCATAGATAATCGGCTCTCCTTTTAGTTTTTCATGTTTGACAGTTTCAGGATTAATTTCAATGATCAAATAAGGAATCGAAGCTTTTTGGGCAGCAATTCCAACATTCCTTCCGTTGACTCCAAAACCTATTATAATCAGGTGATTTTCAAGTTCTTTCTCCTGTTTCTCTCCCTGGAAGATCCTGTACCGATCATATACAAGTACTCCGGGAAGATGAAGTCTCTGGCTGGAAGCTGCATAGTAATGCCCCAGATCCATGAAAAAAGGAGTCAGTACCATAGAAAGCACGGTAACAGCCAGAAACTCCTGATAGATCTCCTCTGAAAGAATCCCATTCTCAAAACCTACACTCGCTGTAATAAGAGAAAATTCGCCTATTTGAGCCAGGGAAAAACCTACAAGGAGCATAGTATGCAGAGGAAACCCTATTAGAAAAGTAGTCTGGGCATTTACAATAGTTTTAAGGAAAAGGACAAGAGCAGTGGCTGCAAGAATAAGGAAAAGATGCGTCTTCATAAGATCAAGATCCAGCAGCATACCTGTGGAGATAAAAAAGATGCTCATGAACATGTCCCTGAAAGGAATGACATTTCCAAGTGCCTGGGCAGCATACTCTGAATCAGAAATAATCAATCCTGCCAGAAAAGCTCCAAGAGCAAGGGAAAGACCTGCTAGAGAGGTAATCCAGGCAACTGAAAGACCTATTACTACGACACTCAACAAGAAAAGCTCGTTATTGCGCGTCTTTGCCACCTGGAACAGGAGAAAGGGAACGACATAACGGGAACCTATAAGAGTGAGAAGAACAAGTCCGACACCTCTAAAAGCAAGCTCAAAGATAGCATCTCCAGTTACTGTTTGCCCAGCAAGAAGAGGAGCAAGAATAATTATCAAAACTGCGGCTATATCCTGAAAGATAAGGATTCCGAGTGAAATTCTGCCATGAGTACTATATATCTCCCCTTTTTCCTGAAGCAATTTCAGGACAATAGCGGTGCTGCTCAATGACACAATAAGCCCCATGTAAATCGCAGCTTTATAGGGATATCCAAGCCCCGAGAAGATAAAAGCAACAATAACCGTAGTAAGAAAAACCTGCAGTCCCCCTCCTAAAAGAACAATTCGCCTGAGCTTGAGAAGTTCACGCAGGGAGAACTCTATCCCGATAGTAAAGAGCAATAAGACGACTCCGATCTCAGCCAGGACTTCGATATTTTCTATATCCCTGATCAATCCAAAACCGAAAGGTCCTGCCAGGATACCTGCAAGCAAAAAACCCACAAGGGGAGCTATTTTTAACCTTGAAAAAATAAAAACTACAGGAATGGAAAGCCCGAAAATGATAAGAAGATCGGTTAGAAGCAGGTCTGCCATTAATAGGTATTAATTTTTAAATAATATAAATTTCATTGACTTGAGCTCTATCAAGAAAAGGGGGGCAATATATGAAAATTAATAGTCTTGAACAACGGCAGGCTAGGAAAATTTGAGGCTGTGAACATCTCATATAAATACTCAATGAATAGAAAGGTTTATGAAAAAAATAAAACGACGAGAGGGGGACTCGAACCCCCGGGATGCGGGGCATCACGGGATTAGCAATCCCGCGCCATACCGGGCTTGGCTATCTCGTCACAACGGACTTTAAGAAGCGCGTCCCCTTAAACGCATTTCATGTATTTAATCTTTTCCGGAGGGCATTTTATAATTGTGCTGCCCAAAGAGTTGCAAAGAACTTAATTATACTATATTCAAAGAACTTAATTATATCATAAAAGCAAGTTCTCGAAAAGTTTAAAGTGATGAGCACACCTCAGGTTGGTGCATCTTGGAGATTCCAGGAGACTGGATTCTCTTCTCCACCCCGCGACCCCGCAAGCGACAGTTGCCCACAGTAAGTCTGCTCCCTTCCGGGCCTCGACCGGTTTCCGCAGTTATGGTATGAAGATCTGTTCTCCAGCAAACCCGCATACCTGCACCATCCAAGTAGGACGGGGCTTCTCAGTTGAGATTCCAGGCTGGAGTTTCTTTGACGCATCTTCCTTTGGCTTCGTCCCCCGCATATCGGCGATTTCGGGTTACAGGTAACGCCGAGCTACCCAGACTAGCTCATCGACTATACAAAGACACTTGTACTATATAAAGATATCTTCACCATATTTCTCCCGATATCTATTTTTAGCAAAGGATTTTAAAAGGCTCAGGCTTTCTGACAAAAGGAAAGAAATAAGCATAGCAAACATCTTTTTTAATAAAATTACCATATGAAATATAACAAAAATTTTGAGAATAGTTTTTAAAAGCAATTACCATGTAAATTATTTCGAATTAAATATAAATATAAATGAATAAATTGCTCTATTTATTTATATGTTATTTTTCAAAATATTGAATACATAGAACCTCAACGGCTAAATTAAAAATATCCGACTAAATAAAAAAGTTAGGGGAGTATATAGATGAGATACGGAGTTGCAATTGACCTGGGTACAAGTGGATATCGAGCTCAGAAAATTGACCTTGATACTGGAGAGATCAAAAGAACTGTAATAACTTTAAGGAACCCACTTCCCGGCGCGAATGTGATGGACCATATGGACTTCGCAATCCATTATGGGCAAAACCTCGCACACGAGCTTTCAGTGAACGCTGTAAAAAATATATTCAAAACTCTGGGTGTGGAGAGAAAAGAACTGGAAAGACTTTCGATTTGTGGAAACCCCATCCAGTTGTCAATCTTTCAGGGAATTTCCATAGAAGATCTTGCTTACGCAGGGGAGCGAAAGAAGCAGAAATACAATATAAAAGAACAGAATAGAAATGCCAGAATTGCTTCCAGCAAAGAAATTCCAGGATTTGAAGAGTTTGACTTCGAACTGAGAGTTCCCCCGGCAATAAAACACGAAGTAGGAGCTGATGCCCTTGCCCTGATTGTCAAATCCGGAATGCTTGATAGTGATGAAATATCAATTGCAACGGACTATGGGACAAATGCCGAAATGGCCCTTAAAGTAAAAGATATCATTTATACAGGATCCGCAGCTGCTGGACCGGCTCTCGAAGGACAGCAAATAAAGCAAGGGAAACTTGCTTCTCCATTCACTATATCTGATTTTGAATTCGAGAACGGATTTCTGAGAAACTATGTGCTCAATGAAGAGATGAAACAAATCCCAGGAGACCTTGTAGATCCAGCTACGGGAGATATAATTAAAGAAGGGAAAATAAAAGCAAGAGGTATAACAGGGACAGGAGTTATAGCCCTGATAGAAAAAGCTCTGGGGCGTGGACTTGCTGAGCTTCCGAAGATAAAAACCCCGGATGGCACAATTCACCTGCAGAATAAGATCAAATTTTCAGAAAAAGATATGCATGAAGCTGGAAAAGCTATAGGAGCCATACGAGCAGGACATATTACTCTCTGTTCATCTGCAGGCATTCAAATGGAAGATATAGATACAGCTTATATGGCAGGAGCTGCTGGCACCTATATGGATGCGGCAAAAGCCCAGAAAATAGGGTTGATCCCCTATTCCACAAAAAGAATCTGTCAGATAGGAAACACTTCCCTAATAGTAGCAAAAGAAGTTCTTCTTTCAGAAGAGAGGCTCTGGGAACTTCAGGACATTGCGAACAAGATCATAGGTACTCACATTATGTTTGCAACGTCCCCTGAATTCAGGGATGCGTATATTCTTGAACTTGCGTATTGGGAAGAAGGTATGCCCTTTAAAATGTTTAAAAAATATCTCAAAAAGAAGGGACTTCCAGGGCTTGATGATCCTATAGACAATCCCATCGTCGAGAAACGTGTAGAAAGAGACATTCCTGTGCTGGGGGAAGAAGGACTCTATGTGCTGGAGAGGGTCGGGACATATATGACTATGGTTGTGGATTGCCCCGAATGCAAAAAGTGCATAAAAGTTTGCCCCAATGATGCCATAACAATTGATGAGGAAAACAGAGTTATGATAAGCACTGATCTCTGTGAAGGAGCTCACTGTCAGAAATGCATAAGAGCATGTCCCCCAGATAAATTCAACTGGGAAAACCTGGAAGTATTCAAACTTCCCCAGCAGGAATAATGAAGTATCTCAAATACTAATGACTTCAAGCTTAAGGAAAAAATAACTTGTAATACATCTGGACCATAGTTTACATATATAGCACTATCCGTTTCGGGACAGAGGAATTTAATAATGCAGGACAAGAGAAAACACAAGCAAGAGGATGAAACCACTGTAAAAAATACTAACTAGACACAAAAAACAATCAAAAAAACAGAAACAATCTATCGTAAAATGTCAGTTTTGGGCGGTTGTGCATATAGTAAACACAAATTATATAAATAACCTTATCATTAGAAATTATTGAGGCATCTAATCCACTTTCACACCATGAAATAATCTACCCAAACTAGCCTAGATAGTCACTTTAAGTTACGCAACACCATATTTCAGATGCCTCAATACTCAGATAAAGTAACGCTCAAAGGGATAGAAAATCATCATATATAAGCGTTTATATTCTCACTACAAAATAAAAAGTAACTTTAGTATTATTTTAAGAAATAAAAGCAATTTTTATACGTGCCAGGAAAGGAGATCCCTGGAATGACACAAAAGTATACATACCATTTTGAGGAGACCACTGTTTTTTTATAACTTATGGCAGGTTAGGGCACAAATATCGATCAAATTCAAAAAATTTGAATAGGATTTAAAACATTAAAAACAAAATTCTCCGTACCTACCCACTACAAATATCAAGAACCCTAATTAGCCCTCTTAAACGCAGCAAAAAAAGACTGATGGCTTCTGCGGGATTCCGGTTCTAAACCATAAGTAGTCTGCTTGAGCGAGTGAAGTTAGTGAAACAGGCCCCATGCTCCCGACATAGAACCTGGGAAACGAAGGTCGGGGCGAAAAGGACCTAAAACTGTTGCGATTACATCACAACTCCTGCAGCATCTCCGATTTCCATGCTTCAGGATTTTAATTCAAGTCTCAAAAAAGGCACCTTCCCATATGAGCAATTGGAGAAGAGAAAACCAGAAAAA
>CAZCKG010000122.1:4505-6231 GCA_964498825.1 uncultured Methanosarcinales archaeon | reverse complement strand
ATACAATTTGAAGAGGATACAAGAGTACTGTTAATGCTTTTATCAAAGGTCATCAGGTTATTTTTATGTACAACTCCAAGTCGGTACATAATTATGACGCGCAAGTATATAAATATATACAACCTTCCAGATTCTGGTGACAAATCATGGAATTACAGGACATAAACAACTTCGTACAGACAGCAAATGAAGAACAGCTCAAAGCCTTTGGTTTTCTTGGCCAGTGGATGATGGATATGATACCAAAATACTGCACCTGTGCCTCAAAATGTTCACAAAACTGTAAGATGGCACAGACCCTTGGCGGAGCCCTACAAACCGCAGGTCAGAGACTTCAGGGACAATAAGTACAGAATGAAAGCAAAAAAAGCTGTGTAGAGTAAAGTAATAATAAAACTGAATCAGGAAGAGTTTTTTCAAGCAAATTTCTTATTTGAAATCTGCTACCCATTAGTTTTTTTATTTTTGTTTATTGTTTGTAGTTTTGTTACTGGAAGAAATTTTCTGTACTGGTCGGAGACAATGTTATAGCTTTTATATAAATCAAAATATATCTCTAATTTAGAATCTGATTGGGGAATTAAAAATGGAATCGATGAAATCAGAATGGGAAAGCTTCTGGGAAGCAAAAGCCTATGCAATAGTTACGGACCATACAAAGCCTGCAATGAAATGGACCATATCCGAACTTAAAAATCGGGGCAAGAATGTCTATATTGTTGACCTGTCCGAAAATCCTGAATCCGGATCGTTAAAAAATGTATCCGAACTTCCTCCCGGTCTTGACCGTGCAGTCCTTGGCGTCACAAAAATTGATGCTGGAGATCTTATCTCTGCCCTCAAGGAAAGAGGCATAAATAAAATATGGCTTCACTGGAGAACCGAAACCCAAAAAGCCATCGAAGTCTGTAAGATTGAAGGCCTTGAATGCATGACCGAACACTGCCCAATGATGTATCTCGGAAGCGGCCTCAGTATACATGGGATGCACCGGTTAGTTGCGAAGATAACTGGAAAGTACTGAAAATAACTGGAAATTGTTGGAAGAGTTTTCTTTTCTTCTAGAAAACCTTTTTTCAATTTAGAAATATATATAATTCGCTTAATCGAGACCTCTTATTCCAAAACAACCTTAATGTCATCTCCTATCTTTCAAATAGTCCCTCCAGCCAAATTCTTCTCCAAAAGCCGGAATAAAATTTATGATAGGAATGAACACAATTATAAAAATAAAAGCACTGGAAGAAGCAAAGACGAATTAAAAGGTACTTATTTTATCTACTTCTGAATTATTCGCTCTTTCGGAATTGATCAATAACTTACAGACACAACCAGATATATAAAATTAAATCAATTATCTGGGGACACTACTGGATTTTTCTGTAAGATTATAGACTAACTCTGGCCTTTAAGAGTAATATAGATCCTCAGATTGTCTGCTTATCCTCATAATTTACGGGTTTGTTGAGCATGTTAGAGAACTCATTAGCTACTTTCTTTGCCCCAAGACCCTTACATGATATCGACGTTGCATATTCTCCAAATCATTCCCAAAAATAGTTATAAGTAATTTAATTTAAAAAATTATAATGTGAGCAATAACAGTAATGCCAATGAAAAAGTAATGCCAATGAAAAAGTAATGCCAATGAAAAAGTAATGCCAATGAAAAAGTAATGCCAATGAAAACGAAATCCTGCTTTTATATATAGAAATATCCTTTATAC
>CAZCKG010000122.1:0-4405 GCA_964498825.1 uncultured Methanosarcinales archaeon | reverse complement strand
AGTAATGCCAATGAAAACGAAATCCTGCTTTTATATATAGAAATATCCTTTATACAAATGAATTTCGGGACTCTCTAACTTTATTGTTACATAATTTTGTTTAATCCGTGATTTTTAAGAAACTGAAGTAAAGACAGAATTACAAAAGTAATATTATACAAAAACCTAATATGTTAGTAGCCCTGAAACTTCGATAAAAACAATTATAAATGGAGGAGTATTGATCCCAGGTTTTTTTCAAGTGATAGCCTTGATTCTTGTAATAGCAGGATCCATTGCGATGAAAATGAGACTAGGTAAATTTAAGAAATATAAATTAAGAACTCATGATACAATACTTACATTTTCATATTTACTTATGATTTTGTCTCTTCCACGAATGTTATCTTTTGCATACTATTCTATAGCTTCTGGTAATGTTTCTCCATTGATTCTTATCCATGGCTTGATAGGAATTGTGGTCGTAGTCGTTGGTTTTATCTTTGTGATAAACAAAGGAAGCTTGAAAATCAAAAGAGAATGGAAAAAAAGAAAGAATATGCAAACCCTTGCAATTCTATGGATTTTGAACTTTATACTGGGTTCTTACCTTGTAGCAAGTTTGTTTTCTCGATAAATTAATGTAAGCATATAATCGAATTATTTGACAAAAAAGGTGATTTGAAAACTCCACTATGAGAATCACCGCTCCCTATTATGCGAATCATAGTTTTTTCCTTCTGAGCTTCAGGATAATATCTCGTTAGGATGATACCTCATTGTTTTCTTCTAATTTCTATGTTGCATTACCGGCTTTTGCTAATTCTGGGCATTTGATGCTTCATTTCAGAATCCTGGACATTTGATGCTTCATTTCAGAAATTCCATTTATTCAACAAAGCTATCTTTTAAGAAATCTTTGCGGGAAATGTGCAGCGTGTCAGAGATAAATTATATAAAGCTTAATATATATTAATATATAGATGTACATTTCTATTATGTGCATTTCTATTTGCATATTGTATAAAATCAAAGGGGGTAGAGATTATCAGGAAAATGAAACTTTTCGGGGCTATGCTTATCGTATTGCTGGTCATTTCACTGGTATTTGCTTCCGGTTGTGCTCAAAAAACAGAGAAAAATGAAACTGAAAGAGCAAATAATGAAACCAAAAAAGTGGAAAATGAAAGCGAGAATTTGACAAAGGAAGCTGAAGGGATTCCTCAAGAAGTTACAAATGTTGTAGAGAAAAGCGATAGAAACGTTATGCAAGTATTAGCTGACAGAAACTTCGTAACCTTAGTTGAGCTTATCAATTCTGCAGGACTTGAAAAGGCCCTGGCTGGAGAAGGATTTTATACTGTTTTTGCTCCGACTGATGAAGCCTTTGCCGAACTTCCTGAAAATGCGGTTCCTGCACTTGAAAATAATACCAGGGAGCTCACAAAAGTCCTGACTTACCATGTTGTCGGGGATAAAATACTGATGAAAAACGATCTTGAAAATATGAAAAGTGTAAAGACACTTGAAGGAGCGGAACTCACTATCAATGTAACAGCTAACGGCATTCAGGTTGGAGGCGCAAATATAACAGAAGCAGATATTAAGGCCAGCAATGGTGTGATTCACCAGATAGATAAGGTTTTAATGCCGCCTCAGTAACGAGCCAGACATAGAAAAGATCCGGGAATAGCAAAGAAGCTACAGTGCTTTTTCACTGCTTTATTCTCTCTAATTTTTATTCTTCAATTTCTGGTTCTATAGCCTTTGATTTAAAGATCTGCCTGCTTTGATTCAAAGATCCACCTGAAGGACCCTGCACAAAGGCTTCTTTGATTTATACATATTTATTCTTATCTATCCACATTTATCCATATTTGTCCACATTTATCCACATTTGTCCATATTTATCCATATTTATCCAGATTCATCAGCCACATCCTTTCTGTAAAAACGTCTATAAAAAACGATTTATCGTTGAAGGTTTAATTTCCTAATGGGAAAAGGCAGATGGGGTACTGATTCTGGAAAAAAATATCATCGAAGTAAACAGCCTTGAGTACTTTTTCGGCGAGGTAAAAGCAGTTGATAATATCAGCTTTGCAGTTACTGAAGGGGAGATATTTTCATTTCTCGGGCCAAATGGAGCAGGAAAAAGTACTGTAATCAATGTTCTTACTACTCTCCTGCCTGTCCAGAGAGGAAGCGCAAAAATTGCGGGGTTTGATTTGAAAACCGAGCCAGAAAAGGTCAGGGAATCCATAGGAATTGTTTTTCAGGAGCTGACTCTGGATAGAGACATGACTGCGCAGGAAATTCTGGAGTATCATGGCAGGCTCTATTCCATGCCAAAAGTTGAAAGGAAGAAACGGATTGAGGAACTTCTTGGCCTGGTTGAGCTTGAAGGAAAGCGTGATACCCTGACAAAGCACCTTAGTGGAGGGATGAAGCGCAGACTTGAGATTGCACGAGGGCTTATGACCCGTCCGAAAGTGCTTTTCATGGACGAGCCTACAATAGGGCTTGACCCCCAGACCCGAATAAGGATCTGGGAGTATGTGAGGGATATTAACCAGCAGGGAACAACTATTTTTCTGACAACACATTACATGGACGAAGCCGACCAGCTCAGCGACAGGATAAGCATAATAGATCACGGGAAAATTATTGTTACAGGAAAACCGTGGGAACTAAAAAACGCACTCGGCGAGGATCTTATATACCTGGAAACCAGTGACAACAGGGCAGCTACCGATTTGCTGAAAAAACTCGACAGTGTGAAAGGGGTCCGGGAAAAAACAAAAGGGATAATTGTTATGGTCAATGTGGATGGTACCTATCTGCTGCCTGAGATCATGGATAAACTTCGAAACGGGGGCATAAGGATTAAGGCCGTAAATCTCAAAAAACCATCAATGGATGATGTTTTTGTCCACTATACGGGAAGAGAGCTGAGAGACACCGGGACAGAAAAGGTTCTCTTGAGACCAGGGGGGCGTTAAGAGATGCATACAGGGTTTCTTACTATCTACTGGCGGGATATGTTGAGGTTTGTCCGGTTCCGAACCCTCCTCTTTGCTTCTCTTGTACAGCCTGCTCTCTGGCTGGCCTTTTTCGGAATTGCAATGTCAAATAACTTTGAAAGGCTGACCGCAAGCCTGCCAGCGGCTCCGGGAGTCAAGACTGTAGGTTATCTTACTTTCATAGGTGCAGGCGTTATTGCCATGACCACGCTTTTTACGAGTCTTTTCGGAGGCACAGTGCTGCTTTTTGATAAAAACTGGGGGCTCATGCGAGAAACCCTTTCAAGCCCCCTGCCCAGAATCCATATCATTATAGGAATAGGGCTTTCGGGAATGACAAAATCTTTTATTCAGGCAGCAGTTATCATGGGATTTGGACTTCTTTTAGGAGTCCAGTTTTTTGAGGGTTACACCCTTGTGCAGGTTCTTGGTTCATTAATAGGAATAATTCTTTTCATAGGTGCGTTTTCTCTGGGGTTTCTTTTCCTTTCGGCTGCAATCGCAATAACCATGGAAAGCCCTGAAGGGATGCAGGCAGTAATAACCCTGCTAACTATGCCTTTCTTTTTTACGAGTAATGCACTTTATCCTGTGAACTCGTTTCCTCCTGTACTCCAGGCCCTTTCCTTAATTAACCCGTTAACGCATCTTGTCAGCGGAATAAGATATTTCGCAATAGGAGACGATTTTTCGGCAATAGGGATCCGTTACACCTATACCCAGGGTGAAGTTCTCGTCTCATTTCTGGCTTTGCTAGCTTTTGCAGGAATAATGTTTTTTATTGCAAGATGGAGATTTAAAAAAGTTACAGTTACATGATAATCTGTTCTTTTATTTATGAGTAACAAACGGAGGAATTCTATGGCGTGTACACACAAGGATATGATAGAAATAACAGATGTGGAACCTGGTTTAAAAGGATGCGAAGAATGCTTGAAAATAGGGGACACCTGGGTGCACCTGAGGATCTGCCTGACCTGTGGGCACATTGGCTGCTGTGATCAGTCAAAAAACAAGCATGCTACAAAGCATTTTGTAGAAGCGGGACATCCGATAATTCAGTCTTACCAGCCTGGAGAAGATTGGAGGTACTGCTATATTGATGAAGAATATCTGTAATAAAGAGATAATAAAAGGACGGTTTTCCACCTTTAGATAGTTGATATTTTTGAAAAGCAAGTCTGACTCCCACTCCTGAATTTTTGCCCTTACATTCCCTTACATCCATATTAGCCATACTTTGTCGTTCTTTTCACGCTCGACGCAGGAGAGCGGTCGTCCCCAAAAAGAGAAAAAAACTCATATAAGGTTCTTCAAGTTCAGGCACAGATAATGAAAGTAATTGAAAGTACTTTCATTCCAAGAATATAAATAACCCCGCAAGTGAAAACGACCTGTACTCC
>CAZCKG010000121.1:0-6261 GCA_964498825.1 uncultured Methanosarcinales archaeon | reverse complement strand
ATCCTGCAGAAGTTCCGGAAGAAGAGTTAATGACTGAAGTTCAAGTTCAGGTCAGGTAGAGGTAAGCTAAGTATTGCTCCAGAAACCTGGAGCATTTACCTTTTTTTCCGAAGTACGAATAGAATCTTATTTCTGATTTTAATATAATATAATTTCTAATTTTTCAATTTCCAATCTCTTTTACTTCCACTGCCCATTCAAAGTATGACTGTTAAAGCAAAATCAAGTGATGTTGTCAATAATTGACCAAAATGGCAAGGAATATTTTACTCTATTTCTAATTTAAGAGGTTTATTATAAATACTAAATTTAGGGTAAAAATAATCTTTTTAATTATTTATCCCTATGAATATAAGATCTACTTACTGATTTACCCATTAGAAGCCATTAGAGAAAATTTAAATTTTTAACCGTTACCAGAATGAGTAAGTAGATATTATTTTTGTTAATTGTTGTATACAATGGAAAGAATTGTAGAAAATATAATTTCTCGACAGATATCTATATCAACTCTACTAGATAATTTCGAGTTTTTATAATTATTGACTCCTAAATTATAGTTCTCTAAGTATTATATTGTCTGAAAATTAATACTTTGTTGGTACAATTTGAAATCACTTTCACTGGCACATGCAGTAAAGTCAGAATTTACCACCATTATACTCTCTAGGAAATTAAAGTGGGTAAATAAGTTAAATTAGACTATTATTGGTAAAGTACTATTTTCTCAGCCCACAGTTTGAGAATAATAGGAAATTCAAGTCAAATTGTATCAATTTAAGGCTAAATATGGGGTGTCACAAAGATGAGAAAACAAATATTTGACAGAACGCAGAAAATATCATGTTTCTTCACAGTAATTTTTTTCGTGATATCATTGACAGCTTCGTCAGTCAGCGCAACGAACGGAGAAATCCCAAATGAAACTCCACCAATGGACAATGCATCAGAGCCTACTATGATCGGACCTCCTGTAATACAACTTCCTATCACAGAACCAACAGTAATAGTACCTAATATAACAGAGTCTATTGTAACAGTGCCTAATATGACAGAACCTACCTTAGTAGTACCCAATATGACAGAGCCTGGTGGATCAAGACCTAGTGCAGCAGAACCTACTTTAGTAGTGCCTAATATTACAGAACCTGTTGCAATAGTACCTAATATCACGGAACCTACTGTATTAGTGCCTAATATTACAGAACCCACAGAGATAGAACCTACTGGAGCGGAACCTGACGTAACAGGGCCTCCAAAAGTACCTTCGGAAATAGAATCCATATCAATCGAGCCTAACATAACAGCGCCTAGCGCAACAGTTGCTGAAGGACCTCAAGGAACAATGCCAGTTCTCTTAATACCACCAACAACTGAAGCCACTAATAATGTCTCTGTAATTAATGAGACTACAAACACTACAACCTCTGTGAATATGGGAAATAATTCCGGAGGAGTTGCAGTCAATCCGCAGGGAACAAACGTATATGTGACTAATATTATCAACAACACTGTCTCTGTAATTAATACAGTTACGAACAATGTTACAGCCGTGATTAATGTTGGAAATTACCCTTCCGGAATTGCAATTAATCCTTCAGGAACCAGGTTATATGTAACGAATGTCTACAGCAATACAGTTTCTGTAATTGATACATCCACAAACAGGGTTACAGCCACAGTCAATGTTGGAAACTATCCTACCGGAGTTGCGGTTGTAGGAACAAACCTGTACGTAACGAATGCTTACAGCAATACTGTTTCTGTAATTGATACAGTCACAAATGTCGTTAAATCTACAGTTAATGTAGGGAGTTATCCTGCTGGAATCGCAGCCGTGGGAAATAATGTATATGTAACCAACGTTTACAGCAACACTGTTTCTGTAATTGATATAACTACGAACACTGTGATATCCACAATTAACGTTGGAGACTATCCTGCTGGAATCGTCGCCGTGGGGATAAAAATATGTGTAACGAACACTTTCAGTAACACTGTCTCTATAATTGACACAGTCACAAATACTGTTACATCTACAGTGAATGTAGGAAGATATCCTGCTGGAATTGCCGCTGTGGGAAATAATGTGTATGTAATGAACGTTTACAGCAAAACAGTCTCTATAATCAACATAACCACAAATATTGTTACAGCCGCAGTGCCTGCAAGAAGTATTCCTATTACCTTTGGGCAATGCATTTGTCCTCTTCCAGTAATACGTCCAGTACTTCCTGTTGCAAACTTCCGCAGCAATATCATTCTGCTGGTTAAGTTTACAGACCTCTCAAAGAATGCAACCAAATGGTACTGGGACTTTGGAGACGGAACAAATTCAACTGAGCAGAATCCTCTACACATATACAGTAAACCTGGAAATTACACAGTTAAGCTGACTGCAAGCAATAAAAATGGCACAGCTTCAAAAGTTTCTATAATCAATGTCTGTAATGGCACTAAATAACGGAACAGTACTGTAATGTAACCTAGTACCTTATACACTAGGTAACATAGCTAGAAACCGATAATGGAGCCAATAATAGACATGGAAGAAGAACTGATAACTGATATCCTGATTCGGATATGAGAAGTAGTCCTTTTAATGCTCCAGGACCCTGGAGCAGTCACTTTTTTTCTCCAAAAACACAACTGTGTTATAAGCAGGAGGCTCGGGCTGTACTCTCTGTTCTTCAAAGCCTTGATGAAAATCAAAGAGAATATTGCTGCTTAGCAGCCTCATTAGCCCTTTCTCATATATTCTGTAAGAGATTTTCCATCCAACTGGCACTATTTTTAACAGATAATCAAGGATTTCTTTTTTGGGCTCTGCTTGGGCAGCTATCATTATTGATTTTATACATACATCAGGGTGTGTTAAATCTGTCATCTTCAGAGAAAAATGGTTTCCGTCGACTATCTTAATATTTTCCGAAAGGTTCATTTTATCAAGTATCTTTTTTGAGAGGTTTGCACTTGTAAAATTCTGCTCAAGTCCAATACTTTTTACTCCGTATTCTCTAAAGAAAACTATTAGAGTTAACGGAAGAGGTCCGCTTCCAAGAAAGAAAACTCTGTCCCCAGGTTTTAGCCCAAAACCTTCGTACTCTATCCGTACCAGTTTGAGATAATTCCTGTAAAAGGGAAAGTTTTCAAGGACATCCCATGGAGATTGGCTTGCAAGAATCTTTCTGGCATACCTGGTTTCAAGCCTTACTGTGTACAGATTTCTAAATCTGTTGATTTGAGTAAAGACCGGATCCAATTCCTGCTTTTTCAAAAAATTTGATGTTATTTCGACCCCTAAATCCAGAGTTATTAAGGAATCCAGCTTCCAAAACAGGCTCTCAATCTGGTTAAAAGAGCCGTGCAGGATCTCTTCATCAGACACATATCTTATGTTTCTATATATACTGAGAATTTCTTCAAGGACAAAAGACTCTGAAATCTCAAGACTCCCATCAACCTTTGTAGCTATATTCATCCCCTGATTATAGAATGCTACTTCAGGATATATTCCTGTTGAAATAAGGAAAGAAATTGAATTAAGAGAATGAAAAAAGATTTTGAGATTGTTCCTGTGAATCTCTCTGAGTTCCTCCACTTATAGGATGGTTCGATGAGAAGTACCTCTGAATTTTAGGAAAAAAGAGCAGTAACGACCGTAAATTATATATTTTCATACTAACTACATATGTAGTGTAAGCACTACATATGGTGCAAGACGCTACATATACAAAATATCAGAAAGAAACAAAAAACAAGTAGGAGAAAAAAATATGGATATTAGAAGAAACTCCTCTACAAAGATCATTGCATCAGGTTTGGTTTTATTGATATTGTTGGCTCTGCTCGTAACAGGTGCCTCTGCAGCAGACAGACTACAGAATAAAGACCAGCTTCAGAATAAAGACCAGGATTGCCTTAGAGATGGATCCTGTACAGCATTCAGCCAGACCTCCAACTGTAATGGTAACTGTGACCAGGATCGCCTTAGAGATGGATCCTGTACAGTATTCAGCAAGTCTTCTAACTGTAACGGAGACTGTGACCAGGATCGACTTAGAGATGGGTCCTGTCTATCCTAAGGATTCCGGTTACAACAGTTACATTCAAGCCGTTCGGATTCGGGCCTAGATACTAAAGCTTGATACTAAAGCTTGATATTAACAGAATTGAGGATTAGAACAGTCCACTAATTAAATCATATAAACTGCGTTTCCCGATCGACAAAGTAAAGGTCTAGTCGGGATTTTCTTTAATTTGTTCCTTTTCTAGCTTTAATTTATTCCTTGAGCCTATCCCAAAACCCATTTTTATTTCCACATCCATAGGAATTTCATACTATTTTCCTGATCTGTAGCTCAATTGATTACTTAAAAAATCGAAATTGAAAGAGCAATTTTTGAGTTTTGGGATCAGCTCCTTTTCTAGTACTGCGATTCCGAAGTATGTTCATAAAACCTGACTTTTGAATCTACCCATTAATCACGAATTTCCTATTAAATAAGGAATTTATTTTGGAATCGAAGCACTAGCTTTAATTTATTCCTTTTCAAAGATTTGCTGAAACACTAGAATTAATTCCTCTTTTCCATTATTCTTTCTGATGTTTTCAATATCAACCTTGCATCATCTGTCACTCTGGAACCAGTGTCAGAGTTGCATTAATTTTAAAGATTTGCTCTGGAGGGCCTTTTTACCCTGAGATTTTTGAGTGTCTTTTTTAAAATAGTAAATGATTTTCATTTGCATGAGCTATTAATGCTAGAGAAAGAAGTCTGTAAACTTAAACACGCTCAATATAAGTTCTTGTATTTTTTCTATATCTCTCTGTTTTCTCCAAATTTCTTCTATTCTCTAAAAGATCATTGAAGATTTTCTGATTGATATATGATCACACTGATAGATGCAGAATGTGTGAAATGTTGACCCGGGATCATCGTTACATGAAATATCTTCCCAGGTGCAACCTCCTGTAGCTACAAACAAAAATTCCATTTATTGATTATCTCAAACCGTAAGAGTTTCTCCTGTTAGTAGTTTCTTTGCTGGAAGATTATCCACAGATTCTCATAATATCATTGATTTAATGGGAAGATTTAATTCTAAATTTATAATTTAGCATAATGTTCATTCTTGAATAGATTTGATTAGAAAATAAAAACCGAAATCTCTAGAATCTATATTTGCAGGTAAGAACTGAACAAAAATTGAAAAAAACTGGTTTTATTCAAAAATATTCTTTAAATCTTCTATAGAAAGAGAAACTTCAAAATCTTTTAATCGATAAAACTTCTTTGCCCTCATATCTTCGTCTTCAAGCCTGAGGTCACTTTCGACAAATCCGGCTTTTTCCAGGCGCTTTAAATGAAGGATTACTACCTGTCTTGAGAGATTCAGATCTTTGGCAAGTTCGTATACATATCTTTCCCTCTCAGCCAGGAGATAGAGCAATTTTAGCCTTACAGGATGGGAGAGAGCTTCTCCAATTTCCACAATTTCTTGAAGTGATTTTGCCATCCTGAATATCCTCATAAATTTTTGCATTTATTTGAGCTGGAAATACCTGAACCAATTCAGGCATATTAATATTTAGATTTCTTCCAGTTTGGATTTTATTTCTTCAACTGTTTTTTTGATCTCTTCGATGTCTTTTTCCATTTTTACAATTCGTTCATTATCCCTTGTAGCTGTGTAGCCTGACCTGTTTAGCAGTACTACAACTACTATTACAATGAGAAGGATCATTAGAAGATTCAGGAGAATTCCCCATACTGAGCCAGTCATACCGTATCCCATGCCGTTCAAAATTTTCACCTCAAAAAGGCCAGATTTTTTTTAGTATTATCCTTTCTCCTTACTCGAAGTTTTTCCTATAATACTGATTCCAATCATATATATAATAAATAGCCGGTAGAGGAGCTTTAAAAGAAGAATAAAAACTTGAAAAATCTGAAAAAACCTGAAGAATTACCAAATGAATAACAAATGAATCTCATTTAATGAATACTATATCTGATGAATATTTTATCTGAGGAATCTCATCTGATGAATATTTTATCTAACGAATCATCAATATCAGGATATAAGATGATAAAGAAAAAATTAAAAAGTTAAATCAGTAACCATTTGCCCTGCTGAACCCGGCACCACGTCCGCACATTCTGCCTTCCTGCATCCCTGAGGGAACTGAGTATCCTGTAAAGACTTCACCTGTAACCGCATCAATTCTTGCCTGACTGGAAACTCCATCCTCATTTT
>CAZCKG010000120.1:0-6283 GCA_964498825.1 uncultured Methanosarcinales archaeon | reverse complement strand
GGCATGACTTTTGGCATGACCGAGGGCATGAGCTTTGGCATCATAATCGGCATCATGGGTTTCATCATGGCGTCCATTCCTGGAACATATTTGACCATCTTCATCATTGCTTGAAGCGGGGATGGCATGGCAGCCATCATCTGGGGCATGAGTTCAACCATCATGTCTGTCATGTTTTCTGGCTTCATAAGGTCTATCATCTTTTCAAAAGGAACCCAGGATTGCAGAGTGTAGTTTGTTGAGTCCGGAATGTTATAGCCAAGGCTTCTTGCTACAAGGGCGCCAAGATCCTGTACCTGAATGTCAAGGTTGCTTTCCTGTGCTGCCACTCTGAACTGGAAGACGCAGCACGGACAGAGAGCTGCAATAACATCAGCGTTCACGTCAACAGCTTCCTGAAGTCTCATATTTCCAAGCCTGTAAGCAACAGGGGGCTCGGCAATTAGGCTGACTACAGATCCACAGCAGTGAGCGTTTTCTCTGTTATATTCGAGTTCCCTGAACTTTATTCCAGGAATGGATTTCAGAAGCTCTCTCGGAGGCTCGTATATTTTTCCTCCGGCTCTTCCAATATGGCAGGAATCGTGCCAGGCGACTACTTTATCCAGAGGCTGCTTGAACTTTGGTTTAAGGACATCAAGGTGCTCCACAAGGACTTCGGAATAGTGCTTTGCCTCAATTCCGAATTCTATCCCGAGCTTTTCCGCCCACTGGGGATAGACTGTGTGCCACATAAGCCAGCATGCAGGGCAGGAAGTAATAACTGTTTTTACGCCTTTCTTTTTCATGTTCGAGACGTTCATCCTCATTATTTTCTCAAAAACGTCCCATCTTCCGGCAACAAGCATTGGAATCCCACAGCAAGCCTCTTTATCGAAGAGGCCTGTGAACTCAATTCCCGCATCATCCAGCATGCGGACAGCTCCTACAGCCACGTCGTTCTCTACAAAGGAAGCCGTACAGCCCGCAAAGTAAGCATACTCAGCTTCATCTTTCATTTTTGCCCGGATATCATCCGGAATCCATTTGTCCCTATCTTTTCTATAATTTGCCCAGATATTCCGCTCTTTTAACAGGCTCGCAGCCATGATTTCGAAAGGTGGGAAAGTCATCTTTTTCTCTTCTCTCACCAGCTTTTCGCGCATGGTCATCCAGGAGTGTTCTATTGGCATGTCCAGTTCACAGCGGGAGTCACACATCTGGCAGGTCGTGCAGCCAAGGAAAGTATTTGTTTGCCTCTGGTCAAGTTTTTCCCTGCCTGCAAGATATTCCTTAATAAAGAACCATTTCCCGCGAGGAGACTGTGATTCCCATCCCCTGCCGTAATACTGATCACACTCGCTCACACAATACCCGCACTGGGAACATGAGTAAGCAAGTTCTGCAACCTCTGCAGGAATATCTTTTTCGTCTTTGAAGGAGACTTCTCCTATTCCCGACATATTTCCTACAAGCCTTCCCATAGGTTCGAAGGAAGATCCAAGGGATACTGCAGTGTTGAGAAGCCCTTTTCCCTCCAGTTTCTCGGGGTTCATGATCCCATTGGGATCAAATTCTTTTCTGAGGGCTTCTATTTCGGAAAGCCTGTCTCCAAAAACACTCTTTTTCTTTGAGGCAAAGAACAGACCTGAAGAATAAGCTCTTCCTTCGTTTTCTTCTGCAATTTTCAGGATGCTCAGGGAAAGAGCAAAGGCCGTATTAAAGAGCAAGGAGCGCTCGGAGTGACGCATGAAGCAAAGGAGCACGACATTTCCATCGCTTATAACCATCCCTTCTATAAGTACAGGAAGTTTGATCCTCTTTTTAATTTCTTCAAAAGCAGTGTCCATCTTCTCAAGCGGTACCAGTATCTCGGCAGGAATGAAGGAGGGACCGAGCCTTTTTACTTTCATTGACTTAAACCATTCTTCAGTCTCATGCTTTGCAACTTCTTCCGGAAGGATCGAGCCGCCGGTACTTTCGATTGCTTCCTTCAGACCAGAAACGTCTCTGGATGCAGGATACATGAAAGTACAGACATAAGCGATAGGCAAAACAGGCCTGTCTTTATCCACGATTTCTCCGTAGTGGAGTTTTCTGGGCGCTTTATTTTTCATATCCGCCCATTCAGGGTTCAGGAAGGAGATTGACCAGAGAGGAATATTCTTTTCTCTTATGGTTTCTACAGTTTTTTTCATGGCTGAAGCGCTGGAAAAACTGGCTGAAACTGCTTTTCTTTCTTCAAGTTTCTGGACTCTTAGAGTTACTTCTGTAATGATTCCTGTTGTTCCCATCGTCCCTATTAACTTTTTCAATTCATGACCTGAAAAATCCTTTATTTTTCCATTCGGAAGGACAACGCGGACTTTTTCCATGCTTTCGTAGCCCCAGCCAAACTCATAACTTCCATAACCAGCTCCGCTTTGAGCCAGCCAGCCTCCTACTGTCGAAGAAGGCGCACTTGAGGGGAGTGCTCTTAGTGAAAGTCCGCTTTCTTTTAGCTTCCTCTCTAACTTTTCCCAGATTATTCCACTCTGCACAACTGCTTTCTGTCCTTCGGGATCTATACTTATGACTTTATTAAGTAGTGTAACATCGGCAACTATTCCTCCCTTTGTTGGAATTACTCCGCCATATCCTGATGAAGCCCCTGCACGGGGAACAACCGGAATCCTGTGCCTGTTTGCAAATTCCAGAAGTTTCAATGCGTCTTCTTCTGTTCGGATTTTTACAACAGCTGCAGGATCTGTATTTCCAATTACCTTCTTGACAAGGGGAGGTAAAGCTCCTATATCATGATTGTAATAGTGGCGTTCGCGCTTGTCAAAATTGACACATTCTCCAAAGAGTCCAGAGAGTTCTCTTTTCTGAATTTCAGATAGCTCTGGCACATTTTTTATTGGCATGTTCTTCTCCTCCTAAGTTACAGCCTGTTTGTGGACACTTTACAGTAGCAGATTATGTTTCAAAGTCAGATTTTGGAAACGTTTTTCTGACTCCCCTATTTTTCATATTATATTTTTAAGTTTAAATTATTCTTTTCAATGATATCAATGATATTATACTATTTTTTAAAAAGAAAATATAATAATAAAATTAAAACTTAAGGGCATCTTTCGGACATACAGTCACACAACGTCCGCATTTTATACAGTCTGGTTTTGTTTCACTCTCGCGAATTTTGAGCTGCATGGGACAGACTTTTTCGCACTTGTTACAGTTAATGCACTTCTCCTTTGCAAGCTTGAGCTGGTATTTTCCTCCTCCAAGTAGACGCTGAGCTGTTCCCATTGGACAGAAGGAACACCAGGTTCTTGGACTCAGGAAGCTTCCCAGAAGAATTGCAATTGCAGTTGTCACAAGGCACGTAGTGACAAAAACCATCCCGATTTTTTCAAAGGTATTAAGGCTTCCGATAATGTTTGCTATCCTGTACCCCATGAAGCCCATTAGAAGGAAAAATATAGGCAGGCGGATCCACAGGCTCCTCAGAGTTCCGGGAATATTCTTTTTCTTTGAAATCTTGCTCATCCAGAAGTCAACGAGGCTTCCTCTCGGACAAAGGTTTCCGCAGAACCATCTTCCTCTGAAGGGACTGATAAGGAAAATTGCTGCAAAAATGAGCAACATGAAATAGCCGAGGGCAGGATACCAGAGCCCTCCTATGGAAACGATAAGTACAAGGATTCCCAGATAGGGAGTAATTTTAAGCAACAAACTCAACCTCCACTTTCCCATTTTTCAAGTTCCTGCCCCAATCGATCGGCCCAGGAATTCACTACAGTCATTATAATATTTTTTATTTTTGTTTTTGAGTGGATTTTGTATCTGAAGACGTAGCCTCCACCATCCAGATTCTGCTGGGATCGCTGCAAAATTTCTTTCTCATGCAGTTTTTTTACGGAACGCTGGATTGTAGAGATGTCCAGGTGCAGGATTTTCGAAAGAGATTCACTGTCTATCCACTGCTCGGTTTCATTTAAAAAATATTTCATTACTTTAAGATCTGCTTTTGTGAGATTAAGAGCACATTTGATTACATCTTCTACTTTGAATTCTTTGCAAGCGAAGTCTATCATTTAAATCCCTCAGAAATACTGCAGTACTGTAATTTTGTCACAGTAATATATATACACTGGCAAGTACTGTATCATTAAGCCAAAAATAAGAAGTACTTAATATTTTTATTTTGTTCTGTTTTAAGGTTTTTCCAAAAGAGCTTTTTTGCTTAACTTCCAGCTCATTAAAATTTACAAAAATTACATAATTTATAACTCTAAAAAACAAAAAAGAAATAGAAGGAAAGATTTTGTCTTTCTTTCTTTTCTATCCTCTCTAAAATTTAAGCCCCAAAAGCTGTTTGTGCGATTGTATCTTCAATATCTTTCTTTAGCTCATCCGGAATTCCCCTGATTCCTACATCCAGGAAACCACGAACGATCATACCTACTGCCTCTTCTTCCGTAAGTCCTCTGGCCATCAGGTACTCTACCTGATCTTTGGCAATTTTACCGACTGCTGCTTCGTGGGTAAGTTCTACGTCATCGACGTTTGCTTCAAGAACCGGGATTGCGAGCTGGCTTCCTTTTCCCAGGACAAGCCCCTTACACTCCAGATGACCTTTAGCCCCCTTTTCATTGGCTATCATTTCTCCCCTTGCTACTATTCTGCCGCCGATAGTGATCGTTCTTGAGATCAGTTCAGCTTTGGTGCCAGGGGCATTGAAAATAGCTCTGCTTCCAAGGTCGAGTTCAGAGCCAGAATGGGCAATTGCTATGGTATTGAGCCTTGTTACTGCTCCTTTACCTTCGAGCTTTACAGTCGGGTAAGTCTGTACTGAGCGCACGGGTTTAAGGCAAATGTAATTGCTTATGTAAGTTCCCCCTTCTTCCACATGAATTACTGTTCTGGGCCGCACTCCTATCTGCTCTGCCCAGTTGTGGATCATGGTGAAGTTCAGGGTTGCTCCTTTTTTCACGTACATTTCGGAAATTCCCAGATGAAGCCCCTCTTCCACTCCTTTCTTGGAGGTACAGCCTGTGATTATATCAAGACTTGCTCCTTCTTCCACGATAATTATATTATGTACAGTCTGGGATACATTTTTGCTACCCAGCATAAGACAGGTCTGGACCGGCATTGAAGATTTTTTACCTGCAGGCACCCGGATAAAGTAGCCATCGGCATCTTCAAGATAGGTTTTTGCCGTATATTTATCAGCGTCCACCTGTACAAGTTTCCACGAGTAATCTTTGAGCCACTCATATTTTTCCATAGCTTTGTGAGTGGACATAAGTTCAACGTTTTTATCTTTCAGGGAAGAGTGTGCGACTGCATTATCCATTACTATGAGACTGCCTGATCTGCCTTCTTCGCTTGGGACTACACCAACCTGGAGGAGGGTCCTTTTGCTTTCCTCGTCAAGGGTTTTCAGGTCCTCAATGGGTTTACTAACTTTAGAACCTTCTTCAAACTTTTCCAGTTCAAAGTCCTCTCCGAAAGCTGCCTTTTTACTGACTGCACTTTCAGCTCTCTTTTTCAGGTTCACATCAGTCTGCATTTTATACACTCCTGGTATCCTCTCTCCTTTATTTCTTCCAGCATTTTCATGGGGTTTCCGGAACACATAACCGTCCCATTGCAAAGGATGTATCCTCTATCTGCCTGCACGTAATCCAGTATCTGACCTGTATGAGTAATAATAAGGGCTGATTTCCCTTTGCTGCATCTTTCACCAGGGCAGTCCGACCCTTCTTCTACCAATTCTTTTATTGTTATTCCAACCTGTTCTATACTTACAAGATCAACTCCGGATTCAGGTTCATCCAGAAGATAGAGGCTCGGATTCTGCGCAGAAAGCTGCAGAAGCTCGGAGCGTTTGATTTCTCCTCCTGAAAAGCCAACATTAACATCTCTGTCCATAAAACGGTTCATATCGAGCTTTTCGGAAAGCTCTTCAGAATTTCTCTTTCCTTTCGACACTGCTTTTACAAGATCTTTTAATTTAATTCCGGACATGTCTGGAGGACGTTGCATCATAATTCCAAGTCCGCGACGGGCTCGCTCATCCACGGGCAGGCCTGTAATATCTTCTCCATTGAAAAGAATTCTTCCTTTTACAACCTTATACTCGCTAAAGCCCATAATTGTTCTCATCAAAGCTGACTTTCCGGCTCCATTTGGCCCGAAAAGCACATTAGTGTACCCTTTTTGGACTTCAAGGTTCACGTCATGAAGCAAAGTTTTCCCGTTGACCTCTACAGTCAGATCTTCTATTTTCAGCATCGACATTTTCTCCCTTTAT
>CAZCKG010000119.1:0-6320 GCA_964498825.1 uncultured Methanosarcinales archaeon | reverse complement strand
TACCCACTCCCAACTATTCCTCCTTCTATGACTTATGCTCCTAAATACTGCAGAATTGGCTCTTATACAATATGGAATTTCTTGGGTATATCAAATCCGTAACATACGATTAACAAATGCCAAGGATTATAGTTAACCATCCAGTCATTTATTTTTTTAAATAGTACTTTCAATGATTTGAAAATCAGAGCCTATGTAAAATAAAAAATAATATGTGAATAAACTTAGAGAGTTGCAGTAAATGAAAAGGTCTAGAGCGAAACTTGAGGAGATTATAGGAATTCTCATAGGGCTAGTATTCTGGTATTTTTGGGCATTTATAATCATCACTATGAGTGTCGAAATTAATGTTTCACATGAAATTGCAGCATGGGTTTTTATGGGCGTTCTTATTCTTTTCCTTATTACAGGACATTACTCATTATCACGAAACGTAATTAATGAAAAACAGAGAGTTGAAGACTTAGCAGGCATAAAAAGTAATCTAATAGGCTATTTTTTGTGGCTTATTCTCTTAATTTCTGCGTATTTATTGAAAATCGAAATAAGTTCAAATATTAGCTTGGCAGGAGGATATGTTATAACGCTTTTAATATATTTATGCATAAGAAATAAAGAGCTGAAACGAAGAGATAGTTCTCCTGCTGTTTAATATATTGTTTTTTCTTTTTACATATTCTCAATTACTTAAAGCGATCCATGCGTCATCGGTTAAGCATTAAATTTGATCTATTGCACATGTTTTTATGATAATTCCCAATTTTCTCTGTATTATGCCTCCTCGTCCCCCATCTACTCTTGAAGATTCTCTTCGGGAAATGTTTCCCGAAGAGTGGTTAAGGCAAACTGCCAAAGAAACTGGTCTTATAGTATGTGAACGTAAAATTGACCCTGTAATCATCTTTTGGGTTTTAACTCTCAGTTTTGGAGTACGCTTGCAGCGTACACTTGCGAATTTGAAAAGAGAATATGAAACCGAGTCACGTAGGCAGAAGAACGCGGTTTTAGATCCGAATTTGTTCTAAAATTTAGTATTATGCATTGATTTGTTTCAAATATATCTGTAATTTTGAGAATTTAACTTATTGATTATCCTCTATATTACTATTAACTCCTTAATGAAGCTGAAATCCTAAGCGTTATATATCCAATCACCAGAACCTTTTTCCAGCATTTCAACGACATATTCAAGCATCTTTTAACCTATATTCAGCAGACAATGTAGTTAAGCTAGTAAAAATACGGACACTGAGCGAAAATGAAGGTAAATAAACAAAAGTTAATAGCCATACTCCTTGTAGCTATCTTAATAGCACTCATACCCCTTGTAGCAGCAGCTCCTTCAGGAACATCAGAATCCACAGTAGTAGAAGCCGCAAAAAGTTGGATTGGAGTTAAATCCGTGCATGGCGGCGATAACAAATCGGGCATTGATTGCTCTCACTTAGTATTTCAAGTATACAAACAAGCCGGAGCCAGAGGTATAGTGTTCCAAACTGTACCTAATATGAAAAAAAATGTATATTATGTTAATACAACTTCTCCCACGCCTGGAGATGTAATTTTTTGGAAAAAAGACATTACTAAAAACAACAGAAATTACTGGCTTGTTAGTCATGTGGGAATATACATAGGAAATGATCAGTTCATAGACACATCTTTTGATACAAAAACAGTTGCCCTAGAAAGCATTACTGACGTGTATAAAGACGGAATGCCGTATTATGCAAGATGGGACCCCAATGGAAGCGGTAATAATGACGATTCAAACCTGCCAGTTGCTTCATTTTCTATATCACCTACCTCTGGAAAAGCACCATTGAATGTAGCATTTACTGACAAAAGTACAGGTGCAACTTCCTGGTCCTGGATTTTTGGAGACGGAAATACTTCAGCAGAGAAGAACCCGACGCATACTTACTCTGAAGCAGGAAACTATACTGTTGTCCTGACCGTAAACAATGAAAATGGCTCAAACTCAAAAACTCTTAATATAATTGTGCAGGGGGAACAGATTCAAGAAAAAATTCTTCCTGTAGCATATTTTGATACAAATACCACAAGCGGCTCAGCTCCTCTTTCTGTTCAATTTACAGACTTATCAGAATATGCAACAGGGTGGTATTGGGACTTTGGAGACGGAGCTAATTCAACAGAGCAGAACCCGATACATACTTATTTTGCAGCAGGAAACTACACCGTAAATCTGACAGTAGGCAATGGAAACGGAACCTCCTCAAACACTGCTACAATAAATGTGTTGGAAGGAAGTACTTCAACCGGCGGTAGCGACAGTGGTGAGAGCAGTAGCGATGGAAGCACCAATGGTGGAAGCAGCAATTCTGATGACAATGACCATCACAGTTCCGGCAATCATGGCAGCTCAGGAGGTTCTGGCGGAGGAACTGGTGGGTCCCCTGAACCTCAAAAAAATGTTGCAGTTAAAGATACAACAAAAGTTTTCATTCCTGGTGACAGGCCTGTATGTTTCAACTTTACAAATAAAGTAACTGTTGTCGATTCGATCAACTTTACTTCTGAGAAGACTATGGGTAAAACCACAGCAATTGTTGAGGATCTAAAAAATAAGTCTGCTCTAGTACCAGCTTTACCGGAAGGAATTGTTTATAAATCCTTCAATGTGTGGGTAGGAAATGGAGGCTATGGAGATTCCGACAATATCCAGAATGCAGCCATAAGTTTCAAGGTTGGAAAATCCTGGATCAAGGAAAATGAAATCGATCCTTCTTCTATTGTGCTTTATAAGTATAATGACGAGAAGAAAGAATGGGTAAAACTATCAGTGAACCCGACAAGTGAAGACGAAAAGTCTCTTCATTTCACAGCAAACGTTCCAGGATATTCTTCATTCGTGATTACAGGAGAGAAAGGAAAGCAGAGCAAACTGGAATCAGAGCCTGTTGCAACAGTTAAAATGGGAACTTCAAAAGATAACGGGAGCACAATTGCGACCAAAGCAGCTGTAGAAAATGAAAAGGCTCCAGGATTTGAATTAGTGTTTGGACTTGTTTCTATATTGGGCGCATTTCTGAAATCTAGAGGAAGATAACTTTCCCTAAATCTTTTTGAAAATATATATACAAATCTATAGAAAAACTTCGACAATATTAAATAATAAAATAAATGTGGAATATTAAGGTTGTGCAATTTTCGGAGACTCAGACCCCTTTAGTGTTAAAGTGACATCACAGCCCGTTAGGAATTGATGTTGAGGTTTTTCTAGTGTGGAAAATGAAAAAAAGTATGATGATTTTGCTTGCAGCTTTCATATTGATGGTAAGCTGCGGAATAGGTTCTGCATTGACAGAAACTCAGCTTTCAACCAATACAGCTGACCAAACAAATCCTTCACTGTACGACAAGTACATTACTTGGACTGATACCCGTAATGGTGGAACTGATATCTATCTGACAGATATGAAAAGTAAGGTTCAAACAAGAGTTACCCAAAGTGGTAAAGCAGACTTTTCATGCGTAGCTGTAGATAGAATAGTTTACCAGGATTTCAGGAACGGAAATTCAGACATCTATATGTACAACATTTCTACCAAGAAGGAAACCAGAATAACTACGGATACATCAGATCAGGAAAAACCTAGCATATATGGAAATAAGATAGTATGGCAAGATTACCGTAGTGGATATCCAGAAATCTACATATATGATCTTTCCACTAAAAAGGAAACTATACTTACACCCGGAATACCAGCTCACAAACCCTCGATTTTCCGTGATAAGGTAGTTTGGACTACTGATCATGATGAAATAATCTTATATAGCCTTACTACGAAAGAGCAAACTACAATTACCAGTGCTATAATACCTGGAAGACCTATCATCTCTGGCAACCGTATCATCTGGAATGACTACTCTGATATATACATCACAGGCATGTATGACATTTCCACAAATGAGTGGGTTGATTTGCCATTTACGTATGTTGAAAGTCCAGCATTCTACGGAAATAATATAGTGTATCAGGATACTCGTAATGGAAATTATGACATTTACATGGTCACCCTTGGTTCAGAAATTCCAAACGCTGATTTCTCTGCTTCCACAACTTCAGGAAACGCCCCTCTGACAGTCAAGTTTACTGACAAGAGCACTGGATCGCCAACTGAATGGAAATGGAGCTTTGGAGACGGCTCTGCTCTTGTAACTCAGTATAATCCAACTTATACCTATACAAAACCCGGAACTTATACGGTGAAAGAGACCGTTAGTAATGCAGCAGGCAAGGATACAGAAATAAAAACAAATTACATAACTGTAAAAGCAGCCCCTGTAAAAGCTCCTGTAGCTGCTTTTTCTGCCTCTCCAACTTCAGGAAATATTCCCCTAAAAGTTCAATTTACAGATCAAAGCTCCAATCATCCAACATCATGGAAATGGGACTTCGGTGACAAATCTTCTTCGACAGAAAAGAGTCCTGCACACACATATTCCGCTGCAGGAACTTATACGGTGAAGCTGACAGCTACCAATGCAGCCGGTAGTAACACAGTAACAAAAACGAGCTATATAACTGTGAAAGCGGGATCTACACCCACAAATGTAATTATTAGCGGCTTGAGGGTCGGTGCTCCAAAAGAAACTCCAAATCAGGAATATGTTCAGATTACAAACAAAGGAACAACAGCAGTAAGCATGAAAGGTTGGAAAATTACAGACAAAGGTGCGATACACACCTATCCTTTTCTCTCTTCTTACACCTTAAAAGCTAAAACAACCGTAACTCTTTATTCTGGAAAAGGAACAAACTCTGCAACTAAACTATTTTGGGGAAGAAGCTCGCATGTCTGGAATAACGAAGGAGATACAGCATACCTGTACGACGCTCAAGGAAAATTAGTTTCTACCAGAAACGGATAAACTCGGAATGAGGTCTTCCTCATTTCTTCTTTTTAAAAGCATCCAGCTTACCTAAGAAAGATATTTGACTTTTTTCAATTCGTTTCTTCTAGACTTTCAATTTCCTAGTCCTGAACTTTTCATTTTGTGAAAAGATCTCAAATTTTTACATGTTTTTTTCGACTCAATTTTCATTTTTGGAAAAATCCAGCCAGAAGAAATATAAACAGTCAATGATAGAAAATATTTAGAAATTATTGAGCGAAAAAAGCATCGATTTTCAAAAAAAGGATTCTATTTAAGGGGAGAAAAATGAAAAGTAGGATAACCTTCCTAATAATTTCTTGTCTTGTTTTTATAATCTTGATTTCAGCTACAGCATCTGCAAAGGAAATTACGGTAGATGATGACTCTGGAGCTGATTTTGGATCAATTCAGGAAGCTGTGGATAATTCCACACCAGGTGACACGATAATCATAAGGTCTGGAAGCTATACTGAAGATGTTCATGTTGATGTAACAGGACTAATTATCAGAGCAGAATCAAACAGTAGCGATGTGCAAATAAAACCTCTGAATGAGTACAAAATTGGCTTTTTGTTAGAAGCTGATAATATCACTATCAGTGGTTTAAATATAGAAGGCAGATTCATTATTGGTTCTGATATGAATAAGCTGATAGGAAATACCATTGAAAACGGTTCTATTGAGCTAGTATCCGAGAGAAAAGGTAATTTAATAACCGAAAATAAAGTTTTAAACGGTGGTGGAATACATATTTCCTGCTGCGGATTTGGAACTAATAAAGTGTTAAATAATACGATTTCTAATTGTCACATTGGCATCTATGAATATGATCAGGACGCTGATATTCGCAATAACACTATTACTGATTGCGATTACGGATTCGAACTTGTTGTAACAGGTTCAGGAATTGACAATAACATAATATCAAACTGTGATGTAGGAATTTTGATAAGTGACGCTTTTTTTGGCAGCATAACTAATAATAAAATAATATCCTGTTCAGAATGCGGGATTTTGGACCAGGGAAACTACGGGGGTCTAATCTACAACAATTATTTGAACAACAGTATAAACGTAAAGTTAGGATATGATGGAACTATGGGTGGCTGGAACAATGCACTTACTCGAGGTACTAACATTGTTGGAGGCCCTTACATTGGAGGAAATTTCTGGGCAAAGCCGGACGGAACAGGGTTCTCGCAAACCTGCCCAGATTTGGACGGGAATGGAATTGGGGATCTGCCTTATAATATATATGAGGATAATTATGATTATTTACCTCTCGTATCTGTAAACTTAGACCTGCCAATTGCAGATTTTAACGCTAATACATCTAGTGGTGATGCACCTCTTTCCGTTCAATTTCAGTAGTTCCGATTTGGTGTAGTTCCGAATGACAAATCTAATTCGTTCACAAT
>CAZCKG010000118.1:0-6461 GCA_964498825.1 uncultured Methanosarcinales archaeon | reverse complement strand
CCTCACGGTTATCAGCCGTGCGCTCCACCAGGCTAAGCTACGGGCCCGAAATGAAGAGATACATAAATATTAATATTTTTAGACTTTAGGAGTTCTCCGAAAAGAGATAATTGATTTGTGGTGGGCCCGCTGCGATTCGAACGCAGGACCTCACGGTTATCAGCCGTGCGCTCCACCAAGCTAAGCTACGGGCCCAAAAGTAAGTTTTTTTGAATTATCGGAAGTTAAAGGCTTTTTATTGGGAGAGCATCCCAATCCGACAACACTTTTAATACTCGATTTACTACTTATAACTTTTGCTTGGATATTGGAATTATCTCAGATTTTAAAATTTATTTACAGGAAGCAGAGCCTTCATGGCGACAGTTTTATATACAATATTGAGTGTATGAGGGAGTGCTGACAAAGCATAACTATATGGGCCGGTAGATCAGGGGAAGATCGCTACCTTGGCATGGTAGAGGCCTCGGGTTCAATTCCCGACCGGTCCATTATCTTTTCTAATTAGATAAACAATCTGTAGAGACTTTTATAATTTTTGACCTTTACTCCTATAAATTTTGGAATTTTATTCTTTTATACTGAGAACAGTTCTTCCTTTTACCCTTAATCAAACCGAAATTTCAATGATCCCATTTTTATATTTGGCCACTTCCATTTCAAATGGTCTTGTTATACATCCTGATAATTGGATGCTTTGGATTGGCAGTAGCTGTGGAGGGACTTATTGCTCTTGTTATAGGTTTGTTCCTGTTGTTTGAACCTGTAACAACTACAATAACATTGGTGCAGATACTTGGAGTTCTCTGGTTTCTGGGAGGAGTTCTTTCGATCCTGTCGCTACTGGTGGACAGGGAGAACACTGGATGGAAGTTACTCTCTGGTATATTTGGAGTTGTAACTGGAGTTCGGTATCTGTATATCCTTACACCCCCTTTGTCGTCTTGTCACTTCTTGTTATCATACTCGGTATATTGAGTATCGTTTACGGAGGATTAAGGCTCCTATGGGCACTTAGAGGAGGAGGACTTGGAATGGCCATCCTTGGATTCCTGATGATAGCTCTTGGCATACTCTTGTTGATTAACCCCCTGGCAGGGGCAGTTGTCTTTCCCTGGATATACGGGATTTTCCTTGTGCTGGGTGAAATTGCAGCATTAATAGGTGGGATCAGAATGAGATCTGAGAAAAAATCTCGCACACAGGTTAAGAATAAGAACATTTGTTAAGAATAAGAACGTTTGAAAATTACGAAATCATTTAAAGGCCACAAGGTCACTGTAAAATAGCATGAAATTTTGAGGGAATGGACCCCCAATTCCTGAAATTTCGATTCCAGTTCTATTTTTGCCATGTAAATTGCGAATACTAAGAATCTCATGAATTTTAATACTCTACACTTTTAAATATCTGAAAGGATACTAAAATATTACATGCGCAAAACAACCCTGATAGTCGCAGGACTTATCCTTATTTCCTTTATTCTTTCGATTCAGTTCTATTCGCAGGTTCCTGAGCAGATGGCAACTCACTGGAACTCCAAAGGAGAAGTAGACGGTTATATGTCGAAGTTATGGGGACTTTTTTTCATGCCTGTAGTAATCACAGGCCTTGCAGCTCTATTCCTGATAATTCCCAGAATTGACCCTAAGAAAGAAAACATAGAAAAGTTCAGGAAATATTACGACAGATTTATAATTATTTTTGTTCTGTTTATGGTTGCTATCCATTTTCAGATAATTCTCTGGAACATAGGAATCCAGATCAGTCCTAATGCCGTGCTTCCTGCAGGAGTGGGGATTCTGTTTTACTATATAGGAATTCTAATGGAAAATGCGGAAAGAAACTGGTTTATTGGCATCAGGACTCCCTGGACCCTGAGCAGTGATAGAGTGTGGAAAAAAACCAACATGCTTGGAGGGAAACTGTTTAAGGCTGCAGGAATAATTTCTATCCTCGGAACTTTATCTCCTGACTTTGCTATCTTTTTTATCATCGTACCTGCCCTTTTTACTGCAGGGTTTACAGTTGTTTACTCATATGTAGAGTATAAAAAAGAATTAAAAAGAACTTAAAAACCAGCACCAAAATCAATTAGAAAAAAAAGAGCTAAACAAAGAGTTCTTAGAAGACAAAGAATTAAAAAGTGAAGAGCTAAGATTTACAGAGTCTCCGGCTCTTCAGATTCTGAATAAATCGTTTCTGAGGCCTTCTTTATCAGCATATTTATCTAGCATGTTCTCATTTGTCTTTACTGATTTTTATGGCCGAGGATATAAGAAAAGATTCCAGTAAAATAGTTGAAAACGGAGATCTTATTTCCGTTGATTATGTGGGAAAACTCGAAGATGGCACAGTTTTCGATACCTCCATAAAAGAAGCAGCCATTGAGGCAGGGACATACAATCAAATGAGAGACTATAAACCCCTTACATTTACCGTTGGTGCAGGCCAGATGATAAAAGGGTTTGATGAAGGAGTTGTCGGGATGGGAGAAGGGGAAGAAAAGACCCTTAAGATCCCACCAGAAGAAGCATATGGGGAATACAGAGAAGAGTTATCAAGAGAACTGCCACTTGAGGCTGTTGATTTTACTCCGGAAATCGGAATGCAGTTAGTAACTGAGAATGGGCTGGCAGGTATTGTCACTAAAGTAAACGAAAAGAGCTTTGTCTTGGATTTCAACCACAGACTTGCAGGCGAGACTCTGATATTTGTGGTCAAAGTAGTCTCTAAGGAGGCAGGAAAAGAATGAAGATAGGGAAAGGAGTAATTTTATTCATATCTATACTGCTTATGGGAAGCATAATTTTCGGAAGCGGCTGTGCAGATAAAGGGGACGAAAAAATAAACAAAACAAATGACAGCAGAGCAGTAAAAGCTGGAGACACTGTCCAGGTGGACTACACCGGAAAGCTCGAAGACGGCACGGTTTTTGACACCTCGATAGAAGAAACTGCAAAAAAGGCCAATATATACACTGCTAACAGAACTTATTCCCCTCTAACCTTTGTTGCTGGTGCAGGCCAGATGATCAAGGGCTTTGACAATGGCGTAATAGGAATGAAAATAGGAGAAGAAAAGACTATTACAATTCCTCCTGAAGAAGCCTATGGAGAATACAACAAGTCAAAGATTGTCGCAGTTCCGTTACAAAACATTTCTGTAGAAAACCTCACACCCGGACAGAAAATTCCGACGATGTATGGAAATGTCACCGTAGTAGAGATAAATCAAACTCATGCTATGATCGACTTCAACCATGAACTTGCAGGCAAGGCTCTGATTTTTGATATAAAACTTGTCTCTATAGAATAAACTTAAGTTCTTGGAAATCAATTGAAAGTTTGAAGAATAATTAAGATAGTCAGGGGTCCTTCTGGCACTATAGTACTTCTCATGAAAGGAAAACGCTGAGAGAAGAGCGCACAGGAGAAAACAATGACAGAGAATTCTCGTACTGTAAAAAAAGGAGATTATATCCTCATTGACTACATGGGAAAGTTCGAAGACGGGACATTATTCGATACCACAGTAAAGAAAAAAGCCATTGAAGCTGGAATATACAGCGAAGAAAAAGAGTACAAACCCCTGTTTTTCAGGGTAGATGCAGGTCAGGTCATAAAAGGCATCGATATTGGGGTCCTGGGGATGAGAGAAAGAGAAGAAAAAATCCTGAAAATCTCACCTGAGAATGCCTATGGGGAGTATAAAAAATACCTAGTTCAGGATATTCCTCTCTCGAAACTCGAACTTCAGATTCCTCCGAAAACGGGGCAAAAGATCATAACACCCGGAGGAAGAGAAGTTAAAGTACTCAAATCCACAGAAACCCACGTTACTCTTGATTTTAACGATGAGCTTGCAGGCAAAACCCTGATTCTAGAAATAAAACTTGTCTCGATAGTGAACTGATTCCAAGCCTGTAGATAGGTGGTAAATATGGAAAAAGAAGAGAAAGTAGTAATAGTCTTGCTAATTATGACACTATCTTCTCTTTTAACAGCTTACGTTTGCTTTGGCACAGAACTTGCAGGCACCGGACAAAAGTCCGGGGGAGAAGCCAGACAATATACACAGGAGTCCGTTTCAGGAGAGAAGGTTTTTCTCGAAGCTGAAGTTCTGAGCAAACGTTTCACCTACACAGGAGAACATTTGCTTTTAGATGTGGATTGTAATTCAGAGGTAGTGAGCGTTTTTATCCCGAAAACAGCAGGAGCTGAAGCTCTGAATACGTCAATACAGGAAGGAGACGTCATTAACGTAACAGGCACCGTTTCTGAATACAAAGGAAAAAAAGAGATCAAAGTGGAAAGAGAAGAAGATATCCTTTTGAAGAATCATTATCAATAACCTTCAAAAATGAAAAAAGATCGTTAACAATATATTCATAGACAACGTTTGGGAAAAATATGAAAGCGTGTATTATGTGCGGAGGAACAGGGACAAGGCTCAGGCCTCTAACCTTCAAACACCCTAAACCAAGCATACCCATCCTCAATAAACCATCAGTTCTACACCTGATAGAACATCTATCAAGAGAAGGATTCAATGAAATAGTTATAACTCTCGGATATATGGGAGAGAGTATAGAAGAACAGCTAGGGGACGGGCACATGTTCGGAGTACATATCAATTATGTGTACGAGAAAGAAAAGCTTGGAACTGCAGGCGGAATCAAAAACGCCGAAAAATACCTGAAAAATGAGCCATTCATCGTGCTTGGCGGTGACCATGTACTTAATCTAGACCTTAGAGAAATGTACCGTTTCCATGAGACAAACGATGCTCCTGTGACTATAGGACTTATCTCGATTGATGACCCAAGAGAGTTTGGAATTGCCGACATGGATATAAATAACAGGATTCACCGCTTTCTGGAAAAACCCAAAGCAGGCCAGATATTCAGTAACCTTGCAAGTACAGGAATATATGTATGTTCTCCTTCAATCTTTGAATGGATTCCTGAGAACAAGAAATATGATTTTGCAAAAGACCTGTTTCCTGCCCTGCTTGCAGCTAATGAGAAAATTAACGGAGTGCTTGTCCGGGGAAACTGGACTGACGTTGGGAGTTCAGCCGCTTACAGACAGGCCCAGCGCTGGATGCTCGATTCCCTTCCCGGAACAACAATTGAAGGAAATTTCACAACCAGAAACGCAAGGATAAAAGGCCCCCTATCTATAGGAAACAATGTATCTATAGGTTCGAATTCTTCCCTTGTAGGACCAATGGTCATAGGGGAAAACACAAAAATAGGTGACAATGTCCTTATAGGACCCTACAGCGTTATAGGCTCAAACTGCACAATTGAAAATAATGCAAAGATTCTCTCGTCCTACCTTTTTAATAATGTGCGTATTGGAAAAGCCTGCAATATTTCGGGAGGAGTGGTAGCAGATGAAACAATTATCGGAGAAAACTGCTCCCTTGAAAACGGAACTGTTATCGGGCATAAAGTAAGTATAGGGGATAACTCGACCATACATTCCGGAGTTAAGATCTGGCCTGAAGTAAAGATAGATAAGGACGCCAGTATAAAGGACACTGTTATCAATTACGATTATGACACTGCGCATGAAGGCTCCTGAAAACAGGAATCTAAGATTGCAGCTTAAAAACAGATTAGAATTGGAAAGTTGGATTCAGGTTAGTATCAGTTAAAAACTCAGGTTCAGTCTGAATTCAAACTGAACTTTTCCAATAAAGCTGCCTTCTTCAACTATCACTTTTTTCCAAAATTGTCACTTATATTTAAACTTCTCTTAATCCATACCTCAATAACTTATTAAAAATATAAGAAAATAATTTAAACCTGTACATCATAATTCCTGCTCTACCATTTGATATATGTTAAAAGCTCCTCCAAATGTAGATATTACTTTATAAAAAAAATAGAAATATTACTTTGTTAAAAAGGACCCAGATAGATTGCCATGAACAGGTACAAAAAATGGCTTATTGCAACACTGATTATCAGCGCAGCATCAATTGCCCTGCTTACTAATTTAACATTTAACTCGGAAACTTTTGAAGCCCTGAGAAAAATCAGACTGGAATATTTCCTGGCTGCAGCTCTGTCCCACATTCTTTTCTATGTTATATGGAGCCTTCGGACTCAGTCTCTATGTAAGTCCCTTGGTTATAAAATTAGCTTGATGAAATCTACAGAGATAATTGTCTCAAGTACCTTTGTGGCTGCAATCACCCCTTCTTCTGCAGGAGGGGAACTTCTGAGAGTTCCTCTTTTAAATAAGAACGGAATCCCTCTGGGTAAAGCAACTGCAATTGTTGTAGGTGAGCGCCTTCTTGATGCTCTTTTTATATTTCTTTGCCTGCCATTTACCCTTTTTATCCTGGGAGATATGTTTTTGAATTATGAATTTGATGCAGCTTTAATAATAGCGAATTTGCTGGTCTTCACAATACTTCTTTTCTTTGTATACGGAATCTGGAAGCCA
>CAZCKG010000117.1:0-6534 GCA_964498825.1 uncultured Methanosarcinales archaeon | reverse complement strand
GTCGACCCTTACAGGTCTGGTTAAGAACCTGGGATTTTGCTTCCGCCTGAAAAATAAGCTACGATAGGGGATATCCATTAAACTGAATTATATTAGGCGAAAGTACCATAGAATAAAATACTTTTTTTAATTTATACTCATTTATCCTGATAACAAACTTTAGCTTTACACTATAAATGATAGTTTCTTTTTATCTCTCCCAATGAAAAAAAATTCATCTGAAGACTCTTTTTAAGGAACTTCAAACTTTTTTTCATTTAGCAAGCTTTAGGCTTTAAAAAGAGTAAGTCTCTCTACTGGAAATAAACAGTAATTAATGGTCATAATTCCATTTTTTACATTCACAGACTCAAATTCACTTAGTTTTATTACTTTAATATTTTCAGTAAATGCTTACACCTTTAACCGAAGGCAGGCTAAGGATTTTGTCAACCAGATCTCCGGGCACTTTCTGGTCTGTAATAATTGTAAGCCTTGGATTGTCAGTAAGGAAAGGATCATCCGAGACAGCCTGGCGAATGCTTACATTATTTCTGGAAATCAGGCCTGCAACTTCTGCAAGTATACCAACATGTGCGGCATCTTCCGGAATAATTATAATTACACCTAAGCCAAGAGAAGGAGCTACGTCTTTGAGAAAAGGAATAGAATGAACATTTCTAAAAATCGCGCTAAGAAGTTCGTCTGAGACAATGGACTTTGTGGTTGCATCAACCACACGTCTATCAACGCCGACTTCTTTTGCAAGCTGTGTATGTGCGATTTCAATGTTTCCTGAAGTGACTTTTCCATCTTCGTTTACCTGAAACCCACGTTCAAAAAGCAATTTAAGAACTTTTGCCTGCGCAGGATATTTTTCAAATTTTTTGAGTAATGTTTGCCACATATAAATTAAAGTTTAAACCTGGTCCCCTGATATATAGTTTCTTATTATATTCTATTATAGTTTGATGAAATATTCTTGAATAGTTATTTTGAATTTCATGTGAGTATCATTATTGAGTACCTGCGTTAATTTGAAGTACCTTCAGACACGAGGCTTTACATGGAATTTTCCGCCTCAGGCAGTAAGCAAGAATCCGGAAGAACAAATTACCAGTTATTTCTTATTGCAGGCCTCAAGAAAGAAATAGAAATGGCTCGTAAGCTTGATCCAGAAGAACTTGCAGCTGAAATCCGAAAAGCAGGTTTCTCATGCCAGCAATGCGGAAAGTGCTGCAGACGGGCTTTTGGAGACAACAGGGTAGTTCTTATTCCTTCAGAAATCGAGAAAATCCGAGGATATACGGCCCTCTCAAAACTTGAGGTTGCAGGACCTTTTTTGCCAGAAACCTCCCAGAATGAATCGGAGGAAGACGAAGAAAAAGGTAATGAAAGTCTTTTCAAAGCTTCCAAAGAAAATGGAAATGAATTTTCTGAAAATCCTGAATTTTTTGAGCTCCTCTCTGAAGATATTGATAGTGAAGGTAATATCCATACTTTTGGGTGGATGCTCAGGCGGAAGAAAAATGGAGACTGTATCTTTCTTGAGAAAGGTACGAGCAAATGCAGGACCTACCCTGTACGCCCGATGCTCTGCAGAACCTATCCTTTTTATATCGAAGAACTGAAATTGTACACCTGCGAATGTGAAGGTCTGGGATACCCAATTTCCATAGAAGAAAGCCTAAAACTGGCAGAAAGCCTCCTTTCCAGATATATTTCGGAACTTGAGGACACCCTTGCTATGTATGAAAAATTCACGGACTTCAGGAGAGAAGAAAAAGGTATGGAGTTTGCAAAGGAAAATCTGGAAAAAGGCACATGTGCTTACATAGTTCACGACAGCACAGGAAAGACCAGAATTATTGAGTAACAGAACATGAAAAGTTGTAAAAATCCTGATGAATCCTTTTTAATTTTAAGCTTCTTTGTCTTTTCATGTTCTAAAAAAGAGTTTTTATCTTTTCATACCAATTCCCATCAATTAAATTTATTTATGAGAAGGAGCCAGTTATTCCCCATGACGGGGATGTCTGGTAACGAAGACCGGCCGATGACCATATCGGAAAAAATATTTTCGAAAGCCTCCGGAAATTCCGTGAAAGCCGGAGATTTCGTGCTGGCAAATGTAGACCTGGCAATGACACATGATATTACAGGTCCACTGGCAATCCAGGGCTTTTACGAAATAATGAAAGGCAAGGAAGAGAAGAATGTTTGGGATCCGAAAAAGATCGTGATCGTATTCGACCATCAGGTTCCTGCGGATTCCATCAACGCAACGGCAAATCATATTATGCTGAGAAAGTTTGCCGAGGAACAGGGCATCTTAAATTATGACATATATGAAGGAGTTTGCCATCAGGTCCTTCCAGAGAAAGGACATGTTCTTCCAGGAGATCTCATAGTTGGTTCTGACTCGCATACCTGTGCGTACGGAGCTTTAGGAGCATTTTCTACAGGAATAGGATCTACTGATATGGCAGCTGTTTTTGCCACAGGCAAACTCTGGTTCAGGGTACCCGAAACTATTCGCTTTGAAGTTGAAGGCAACCTGCCAAAGCGCGTATACTCAAAGGACCTTATCCTCCACCTGATAGGTGACGTTGGAGTAGAAGGAGCCAGATATATGGCAGCCGAGTTTGCAGGCTCAACAATCCGCTCTCTTTCGATTCCAGAACGCATGACCATGTCCAACATGGCAATTGAGATGGGAGGAAAGGCAGGGATCATCGAAGCTGATGAAGTAACTGCAGCCTACCTCAAAGAGAGGGTCCTGTACTACGAATTTGACCCCTACTGGAAGTCCGATGAAGACGCAAAATATCTGGATATCAGGCACTATGATATCTCTGATCTGGAACCTCAGATAGCGTGTCCGCATAACGTGGATAATGTAAAACCTGTGAGTGAAGTAGAAGGCACAAAAATTGACCAGATCTTTATGGGATCCTGCACAAACGGTAGATTCGAAGATATCAAGATCATGGCAGATATCATGGGTGACGAGCCTGTGGCAAAAGGTGTGCGCCTTCTTGTTGTTCCAGCTTCAAGGACAGAGTACATGAAATTGCTGAGAGCAGGGTACATAGAGAAACTCATGAATGCAGGTGCAATCGTTGAATCTCCCTGCTGCGGGCCATGTATGGGAGGATCTTTCGGCTTGTTAGGTGCAGGAGAAGTAGGCCTGGCAACCTCGAACCGCAATTTCAAGGGCAGAGAAGGAAGCCCAGAATCCTTTGTATATCTCTCTTCCCCCGCAACTGCAGGAGCATCAGCCCTTACCGGAGAAATAACTGATCCCCGGAAGGTTTGAAACCCCCTGTTTACTTTTTTGGATATTTTTGTGCATTACATAAAAAGGTGTTTAGATGCCGGATGCTGATTTATCAATCTTGAACAGAGTATACGAGATCATTCTGGACAGAAAACAGAACTACGACGAGCAATCATATGTTTGCAAGCTTCTGAATCACCGCAAGGGTATGAATAAGATTCTTGAAAAAGTAGGAGAAGAATCAATTGAAACTATTCTTGCAGTCAGAAACGAAGACCACGCAGAAATCGTATATGAAAGCTCTGATTTGATCTTCCATCTTCTGGTACTCCTTGCTGCAAATAATATTACTCTCGATGAGATTGCAGCCGAGCTCAGGGCCCGGCATGAAAGCATGAAAAGAGATTGAAGATCTAGATGATATCCTGCACCTGGCTGAAGGTGCAGACAATTGAATATTTCTGAGAAATCCCGTTTTTGGATACCTTCAGAATTTTTCCTATTTTTTTAAAAAATCATCTGAAATAAGAAATCATCCGAAAATACCAGAATAATTTTGTTTTGGAAAGCGTCTGATTCTCAGTAAACTGCAAGTTCATTTAGCACATCCGTTTTTGATAGGGTTCCTTTGGGTACGCCATTTATCGTTACAATAAGTCTTCCTACATTGTATTTATGGAAGAGTTTCACGACGTCATAGAGCTGCATATCCCCATCAACCGTGATAAGTTCCTTTGTCATAATGTCTTTGACTTTTGCATTCGGTTTTCCCTGAGAAATTGCATGGGCAATATCAGTATAGGTAACAATTCCTACGATTTTCCCCTTGTCTTCTACAGGTGCTCCATGAACATTGTTCCTGATGAAAAGTCTTGTTGCCTCCTGAATACTTGCATTCAGATTCACAAGTAAAGGAGGATACTTCATGTAGTGTTTAACGTGTTTTTTAGGGAGAGAAATCATTTCGGTAATATTGAAAAGAATAGAGTTATTGGTATCGTCCCTACCCGTGACCTCTCCGCGGATTATCAGACGGTTTACAGGCGTTGGTCCTACCTGAAGCTTGTCATCAATCACAAAGTCTTTTATATTTCCTATTACACGGACAACCCCATTGCATACATCAGGATTCCTGACGGTCGTAAAACTAATTTCAGCAGCAGTAGCCCCATCTACAATTGTACTATTTTTATAAAGGGGGACTATGGATTCGTTTTTCAGCTGCTGAATACGTAAAGCGTCATATGCTGCCCCTGTAGGTTTGTACCCTCCTTTTGGCCCAGGGACTCCTTCCACCAGGCCCAGAGCTTTTAGTAACTGCATCTGGTTGCGGATTGTTCCAGGGTTGCGCTGGATAACTTCAGCAATTTCTTCACCCTTAATTGCCCTGTCCTTTTGCCGCTGAAGGTTGATTAATGCAATAATAATATCTTTTTGAATCGGAGTGAGCTCCATACTACCACCATCAATTTCATATACCTTTATCAGGATGATGTATTAAACTTATACATCGATAAAGTATACCACCGTTGATATTTACCATAATTAATGATTATAAATTCCTACTACAAATTATTATTACAAATATAAAAAGAGTCCGGTTCTGCTTTGAATATCTAGCTGGTTTTTACCCCTTGTATGATGTTTATTAAGAGAATTTGTAATTACAAATTCAAAACCAAGCAACAAATTTCCTTTCAGAAATCTTCTCCACATCTCTTTGAGAAACTTTTGCTTGCATACATATTTTGTCAGAAATCTTAATCCGTAGAAATAATAATATAGCTTAACAGAACCCCCAGAGGGTTAGAATATCATGATATTTGAGAAAATTCACACAGTTCCCACTTCAGAGGAATTAACCAACAAAGCTTTCAAGCGGGCATCAAGAGCTATGTCCGGAAAGACTATCGAGAACAGGGAAAGTTTGTTCAGGGCCAACGAGTCAATGGTACTGACAGCAGCAAACATCTTTACAGACAATCTTGCAAATATAGTCAGGAGATTCCCAAGTTTTGATCAATTACCCAGATTCTACTATGAACTTACTGATATTTTAGTAGGCATTGAGAAGCTTAAGATGTCCCTCGCATCCGTAGATTGGGCCAGCGGGAAGATCCATGAGGTTGCAAGAAGCTATGTAGGAAAAATCCGAAACTCGGATATTCCTGAGCCTGTCAGAAAAGAAGCTTTCGGAAGGCTTGCATCTATTATCAAATCAATAAATAAAGATCTTCTTTTCCTCAATGAAGCCAGAAATATTTTAAGAAAACTTCCTGATGTCCAGGACGAACCCACTATTGTTATTGCCGGCTACCCGAATGTAGGGAAGTCAAGCTTTGTTTCGAAAATAACAGGCGCAAGCCCGGAAGTAGCTCCCTATCCTTTCACAACAAAAGGAGTGACAATTGGACATTTTATTCGGGATGGAGTGCGTTATCAGGTTATGGACACACCTGGCCTTCTTGACCGTCCGATGTCCGAGAGAAACGATATCGAACTTCAGGCAATCACTGCAATCCATTACCTTGATGCTGTTGTAATGTTCATAATGGACCCAAGTGAAAGCTGTGGATATGAAGTTGAAGATCAGAAAAGGCTACTTGCGGAAATTCGGGAAAACTTTAAGCTTCCACTGCTTGTGGTCGCGAACAAAGCTGATAGACCGGAATTTAAAAAGATAGATGAAGTAGAACTGAACATTTCCACAATTACGGGAGAAGGCATTGACGAGGTAATGGAAAGGCTTCTGGAAATGATTGAAGAAAAACGTCTTCAATCTTCCAAAGAAGTGGATGAAAATTCCACTGATTGATTTCTTATAATTTATCTTAAATAGTTGATTCAATGATTGTACTCAGATTCATTTTAAAGAACTGTATCCATAGTTCAGAACTTTAATCTAATTTCTGTTAGATATCGTCAAGTCTTTTTCAAGCTTTGCACGATATCTATCAAGCCTTTTTTAAGTTCTGCACAATATATATCAAGCTCTGTGACTGTTTATCAACTTATTAGAGCTTGCTACCAGGATATTAAAAACCGTTATCCAATAGTTTATAATTATCTTCGGCTTTTTTAGCCTGATTTCTGTTTAGAGGATTTCTGTTTAGAGGATTTCTGTTTAGAGGATTTCTGTTTAGAGGATTTCTGTTTAGAGGATTTCTGTTTAGAGGATTTCTGTTTAGAGGATTTCTGTTTAGAGGATTTCTGTTTAGAGGATTTCTGTTTAGAGGATTTCTGTTTAGAGGATTTCTGTTTAGAGGATTTCTGTT
>CAZCKG010000116.1:0-6582 GCA_964498825.1 uncultured Methanosarcinales archaeon | reverse complement strand
CGCGAACATACCCCGTTGCTTGCAGCGGGGTGCGCCAGCGCAACTTTGATTTTGGATCTCAGATATAAGTCCTACAGATTTTGCTACAATTCCATTATATTTCAGCACCAAAGCGTCCAAAAATAGATTAAAAAAGCCATACGGGAATATAACTATCCGTGTGTAATTTTTGTACTTACCGTTTCATGTACTTACCATTTCATGTACTTACCGTTTCCAATAATCTCCGCCTTTTTCAAAGTTTATACATGCAATATTCTAACAGTCTTTCTATTCGGTAAATCATTCACAGTTTCATACTTAAACCCTAAGAAATCCAAATCTGTGTAAAACCACTTAGGAATATGACTGCAAATTACATCCAGCCTGTTGAATTCTCCATTTTTTAGATAAGGGATTAGAATTTTCTTAGAAGTCAAATCAGGGTTCTTTAAAAGGATTTCCTCCATATTAAGACTAAAATCGCCTTTATTCATGCCAGGTTCCAAAAATTGCATGATATCGAATTTGGGTGTTTTTTTCTGCCGCTCGTTAATTACTTCAAGAATTTCTTTTTTAACTGAATCAAGAATATCCGGTACGCTATTTTCTACGAGGAATATGTCAAATCCCGCTGCTTGAAAAGTGCCAAATGCTACCCCTGGAATTTCACTTGCAACCACTATTTTTACATCACCAAGCTGCTTTACAGTATCCGCCACAGCCGTACGTACCGCAGCAATGCCCTTTGCGTTGTAAACTTTATTTTCGAAACGGTTCAGAACTGTCCATTTCCCGTCGTCTTCGTCATATATTGTAATGAAACCAGGTTCAAATATTGAACTTGTTTTTTTATCGCTGTTTTCCACAACTGCAATTTTCAAGACAAAACCTCCTTTCGTATTTCGATTCTGATGATTTCAGGCTGTGATTAAAACAATTATCTGCTGTCGGAAATATTTCATTTATTTGCATAAGCTCTATGATGTTAATTCTGCAATCACAGGAATACAGCTTATGCTTCATTAGCATATCACATAATACTTTTTAAATAATATACAATTATTCTGTGTTATTTTAAGTCAAAACTATAACAAGTCACTATTTGTATTGAAAATATGTCACAATGCTACTTCTTTGATTTTGTACCTGTACTTCCATTACTAGATTTCTTCTTCAGTCTATTAATATAAAAGTAATTACCTGCAATTTAAATGGCCTAACGCATCTGTCACCTTCTTTAACTCTATTTTCTATGTCATCTGCAAGTCTTTGCAGCAGAGCATCAGGATTAATAACGAATTTTGTATATGGATCACATTAAATTTTCTGGAAGCAAACGTCGAAACTCATTTGACTTGTAACACTTTAGCATAATTCTCATTTTAGGTACATGTGTTCTCAGTTTCTTGCGGCAAAACAGTTTGTAATCTGACTGCTTCTCTCCAGCGCAACCAGAGGATCGCCAATCCGACAATACCGATCACACCATCGGTGATGAGTATAGCCAATCCCTGGCTTAAGACAGAAGTAAGGACCAGGGGCAACCCGTTCCACATTGTGTGCAGGATGGAAACTAGCAGGTAAGCGCCAATCACTTTCAGATTACGCGGAAGTCACAACTCCTGCTCTCACGGAACAGCACGCTGGCTAAAATCGCTGTCCATGTCCCGTGCCCCAGCGGAGAAAGCAGCCCACGAAGCAAGGTCACTGCCACTGTTACCGAAACGCTCCCATTACTCACCAGAAAGGCGGTAAAAGCGTAACCATTACTCTCCAGAGCCGCAAACCCCATCCCGGATGCTGCACCTAGGATCAAGCCATCCATTTCCGAATCATGCCGTCTGTGATGTGCAATTACTATCACTCCCATGATTTTAGCAAATTCTTCGATGAGTCCTATTCTTAGATTCGCACCGGGATTCGATTGGGGAATAAAAAATGGTTCAAGAAAGGAAGCGGCAAGGATACCCACCAGCCCGCCATACAGGAAAGCCAGAGAGACTGTTGACATTGTCAGACGGCTGAAATGCCTGCGCTCGTAAAAGAACGCCACGTAAGCAACAGGAACCATAAAGTTGCCGACCAGTACTACAGTAGGGAAAATATTTGAATTGTTCGTCAGTAGCAAGGCTACCAGCAAGAGAATATAGAAAACTGCTCCTGTAGCTAGAACTTTTAGCCAGGCATTCCTCTTGGACATTGGTACAGAAGGCCGAACTTCCGTCACATTGTCTGAAATTTCTTCCCCATTCAATCCTTTCATCTCATTCATTAAATCAGATTCCTCCGATCGGCTTGCCTGCAATGAGGGTATTGATACTATAGTTTGTAAACCATATCTTGGGCGGTAGTGGCCGTATTCATCACGTTTTATGAATTTGCGAAAAAGCTTGATCCTGCGAAGAAGCTTGACTCAGCGACGTGAAGCGTAACCGGATGGTAATAGCAAGAAGCTCATTAAAGAACTTAGTGCATCGGAAATAAAAGGATTTTTTAAGTTATTCCTGGGAAAAAATCATAGGCGTTAAAGCTTCATAGATATCGTCTCAAAATCAAAAACTAACATTGTGAAGTTATTATTTGCCTAGCAAATGTGATTTTAATTTAATCAAAGCTTTTGTTCCCTCTCTATATAACTCTTTGATATTTTCCTGATATACGAAAGTTGCCGGCACTAAAAGTAATGGAATAGTTGCTGCGGCTTTAGCCCCTTCTGAAATGGACAATGCGGCTAAAAAGCTTGCTCCAGTAGCACCATAGATTGGAATTATGGGAATTAGCATAGCTAAACCGAATGTTCTTCTGAAATGGATACCTAACTTTGCAGCCAGGAAACCATTAGACCCTATGACCAAACCAATACCGACACTGGGCCCTATAGTCTGAAAAGGATTATACGACGGTCCGATATAGAGTCCAAAATCGAGGCCAAAAAAGGAAAAAAGGCCATTGAATTGATTCCTTTCTTGATTGGAGTTTCCTCCAAGGCCTGATACAACTATTCCTATGTCCAGTTGCAGAGGTCCTCTTCCTACTCTCGTTCCATCCATTATATTCCTACTCCTCTTCGCCGATTGTATTATTATTTTTCCTAATCAGTAATCAAAATATATATGTCTTAAAATATATATTCATTTCTTTTTATCAAAAAATACTTCTTCATTTCGAGATTTAAACATCATAAAAAATCAATATGAGTAAACTTCGATACGCCTGGAGCGATTATTTTAAGTTATCCAGTCCAAATGAATGAAATCTTGCTGTAAACCAAATCTAGAAATTTATTCAAAGATGCTGCTCAAAAATAATAACATGGGAATTTTTGGTTTGAAGATGGTTTGAAGATGGTTTGAAGATGGTTTGAAGATGGTTTGAAGATATGATTTGAAGACATATTTGAATTCAAAATTTTACTCTTTTGTAAAAAATTTTCTTTATTGTCTCAGCTGTAATAATATATAGGCCTATTATAGCTCCAATAATTGAAATAACTGAAATTGGGAGGGGTTTAAAACCAAATGGGGCTGCGAAAGGAGTCCATGGGAAAAGAAGCGTGACGATTCCTATAACCAGAGTAGCTGCCAGTAGATATTTTCCGGGTCTGCTTCTGAAGAAAGGTTTCCTGCTCCTAACCACCAGAACTACCATGGAGGCTGAAATAACGGATTCAGTAAACCAGCCGGTTCTGAATTGCTCTATCATGCCTGGCAATATCAGAAGCAGAACACCAAAAGTCATGTAGTCGAATACCGAACTGGTAATGCCAAATGCTATCATAAATTTGCGGATAAAAGCTATACTCCAGCGATGCGGCTTTTCAATCATTTCCTTATCAACGGTATCTGTGGCTATAGTCATTTCCGGAAAATCTGTCAATAAATTGGTTAACAGAATCTGTGTGGGCAGCAGGGGCAGGAAAGGCAAAAAAAGGGATGCTCCTGCCATGCTGAACATATTCCCGAAATTGGCACTGGTAGCCATGAAGACATACTTCAGAGTGTTGGCAAAGGTTTTTCTTCCTCCTTTTATACCTTCGATAAGCGCATCCAGGCTTTTCTCCAGGAGCACAATATCTGCTGCCTCTTTGGCAACATCTGCGGCACTGTCAACTGAGATTCCGACATCTGCTGCATGAAGGGCAGAAGCATCATTAATACCATCTCCAAGATATCCAACAATGTTTCCACCTTTCTTGAACGCAAGGATAATATGTTCTTTCTGACTTGGCTCTACCTCGGCAAAAATGTCAGTATCGTTTACCTTTCTTATCAGGGCTTCATTGCTCATCAGAGCAATTTCGCTTCCAGTCAGAATCTGAGAATCCTTAAGCCCGACCTCTCGACCGATACTGGCAGCAACAAACTTGTTATCTCCGGTAATAATTTTTAGAGATATACCAAGATTTTCCATATTTTCTATAGTTTTTACAACACCTTGCTTTGGCGGATCAGAAAAGAGCAAGAATCCGAGAAAAATCATCCCTGTTTCGTTCTCTTTTCTGATAGTGTCCTGCTGTTTTATCTCCTTATACGCAACTCCAAGCGTTCGAAAACCTTTTTTGCTGAACTCCTCAAATTGTTGATCAATTTGTTCCTTAACCCTGGAAATCTCAACGGTTTTTCCGGATTCAGCCTCTACTAAGGAACAAACTTCGAGAACATTCGGAACCGCACCTTTGGTAATCATCAGGTTAACAGTGTTTTTCGAAACAAGGATGCTTAACCGTCTGCGTATGAAATCGTAAGGGACTTCATCCAATCTCCTGTAATCTGACAGGTCGAATTTGTTTTGTGCCAGGACTGCCCGATCAATAGGATTTTCAAAGCCTTTTTGATAATGAGAATTGAGGCTGGCATAAAGAAGGATTTTTTCATTCTGATCTCCTTTAAGATCCCGGAAAGAATCAAGTTCCAGTTCTCCTTCGGTTATTGTTCCTGTTTTATCTGAGCAGAGCAAGTTCATACTGCCCAGATTTTCAATGGAAGAAAGCCTCTTGACGATGACCTTGTTTTGAGCCATCTCTCTTGCACCATGAGAAAGATTAACGCTTATAATTGCAGGCAAAAGCTGGGGGGTCAGCCCAACTGCAAGAGCAAGGGAAAAAAGAAAAGAGTCAAGGATCGGACGCTGCAGGTAAACATTAACTGCAAAAATTGCCACTACCATCAGCATTGTAACTTCCATCAGAAAATGACCGAAGTTTTCAATGCCCTGTTCAAATTCAGTTTCAGGGGGCCTGAGTTTTAGCGACTCTGAGATCTTTCCGAATTCCGTTTCCTTTCCAGTAAAAACTATCAGTGCTTTCCCACTCCCACTAATCACACTGGTTCCCATCCATAGAGAATTTGTACGTTGTGCAAGAGGAGTGTCTGAATTCAATACTCCTGTCGATTTTTCTACGGGATACGTTTCTCCTGTAAGAGTAGATTCGCTAACAAAAAGTTCATTTGATTCCAGGATCAAACCGTCTGCTGGAATTATATCTCCTGCATTAAGGACTACTATATCCCCGGGAACAATCTGTTCTACAGGGACTTCCTTTTCCTTTCCATCCCTGATGACTGCTGCTTTTACCTCCACAGCACTAAGTAACTTATCAAAAGCATCAGCAGCTCCTTTTTCCTGCCAGAAGCCAAGAAGGCTGCTGACAAAAACAATAATTATGATAATTACTGTATCCGTAACATCGCCAAGAAAGAAAGATAATAAGGATGCAAAAAGTAAAATAAGAGTAATTGGACTCTTAAACTGGGAAAGTAAAATTTTGAGAGTATCTGAACTTTTTTTTGGTTTAAGAACATTAGTTCCATACCTTTTAAGGCGTTCACTAACCTCGGAACTTTTCAGTCCTTCAGGCCTTGTTTGTAGTTCTTGCAGCGCTTCAGACGAAGAAAAACTCCAGAACTCAAGTCCTTTCTTGCTATCAGCCAATAAGAAATCTCCTAATTACCTTCTATATCTTTTCTCTAACTTAAGCAGTTGCCTAGTGTCGCGTCAATTTAATTATTTCACATAATACTTTGACATTTTCTCATCCGCATTCTTCCTCGTAAATTTCCATTCTATTTTCTTTTGGTGATCATTCCTTCTGTTCATCCAAGCACCCATTTCATGTGTAAATCCCTCAATATCCTCGATCCTTCTGCCTATGCATTCAATATCCATAACATTGATCTCTATTTCTTCAGCATTAAGCCAGCTTGCATGTTTTGGTGTAATGGAATCTTATCTTTTCCAGACCTATCTTTTCCAGAATTGTTTTTGCTTCTTCTTCGCTGAATGTTTCGTAGAATGACTTTTCTTTATTGATATTGAAGTTATCCGTAACCAGCATGATTACTTTTGCGTCAGGATATTCTTCGGTAACGAGAAATTTGGGTAGATCTAGTTCTTCATTTTTTCTTCATTTACTCTGTCACATTGTTCAGAAGCACGAGATAACCAGTTACTTTAAGTAACTGGTTGCATCCCTAAAACATCACCAATAGCCCCAGTTTTAATTCCTTTCATAGACATTTAAGAGCTAACTCAATAGTGCCTTCATCAGTATGAAGATCATAAAAAAGTATTTGTTCGGTCACAAAAGGCTCTGCCGCAAAT
>CAZCKG010000115.1:0-6595 GCA_964498825.1 uncultured Methanosarcinales archaeon | reverse complement strand
ATTATATGAAAACAAGTTAAATTGAAAACGGTTTTTAACTTTATATTAAAAGCATACTTATTAAATAAATTATATATTTGATACTTATATCTTGGAGTGTTTTTTCAAATTATATTTGTATGTTGGTAAAAATATGAAAGATTTGCTTAGATAATAAATTGTATCTGTGAGGATTAATTATACGTCTGGAAAACCAAAAATTCTCATTGTTGATGATGAAAGGGCGCAGGTTGGATTGCTATGCCTGCAGCTTAAGGATGATTATTTTCCTATATCTGCACATAGTGGGAAAGAAGCCCTTGAACTGGTAGAAGCTCAAGTTCCTGATTTGATTTTACTTGATCTTATGCTGCCCGAAAGCGATGGCTATGAAATTTGCAGTATGTTCAAGAAAGACCCCAGATTTAAATTCATACCTATAATTGTAATTTCAGGTTTTTTCGAAAAAGAAAACAAGATAAAAGCAATTCAGTGCGGAGCTGATGATTTTATCAGTAAACCTATAGATAAATTTGAACTTAAAACGAGAATAAAGTCTTTAATCAGAATAAAAAAGAATTATAATGCTTTACAAGAGAGTGAAAAAAACTTCTTTACTCTTGTTGATAATACTCTCGATGGTATATTCATACTTGACATTGAAGGCAGGATTATTACGGCAAATTCTGCTGTCGGAAAAATCTTAAATTTAGAACTTGATGAAATAAATGGTACGTATTTTGAGAAGTTTATTGCTCCAGAATCAAGGGCTCATGCAAGAGAAAATCATATAAATACTCTTAACTTAGGCAGTTATCTGAATACTTATAAAATGATTTCTTCAAAAGGGGAAAAAGTCTGGATAGAAGCTCTTGGCAACAAAATAACCTACAATGATAAACCTGCAAATATCGTCCTTATCAGAGATATAACTCTAAGAAAAAAAGCAGAAGAATCTCTAATTAATGCGAAAATAGCTGCTGAAGCGGCAAACCGTACAAAAAGTGAATTTCTGACGAATATGAGCCATGAATTAAGAACTCCTCTTAATTCAATCATCGGATTTTCCGATTTGCTAAAAGAAGGAATAGCCGGACCTTTGAATGAAAAGCAGTTAAAGTACGTTCAATTTATTTCTTTAAGCGGAAAAAACCTTCTAAACATTATAAACAATATTCTGGATCTATCTAAAGCCGAGTCAGGAAAGGAAGAGCTTAAAAAAGAAGTTCTTCCCGTTCACGAGTCTATCTGCAGAGCTGTCTCAATGATACTCCCGCAGACTCTGGAGAAAAATATCACATTGACTTATAAGTCGGAGAGTAAAAAAATACAGGTATACGCAGACATGAGCAAATTCCATCAGATAGTATACAACCTTTTAAACAATGCTGTTAAATTCACACCTGCTGGCGGTTCTGTTAAAGTATTCTCACAAAAGGGACAGAATTCTGTATTTATAACTATTAAAGATACGGGAATTGGAATACCTGAAGAGAGAATCGACGACATTTTTAAGCCATTTGTTCAGATTGATTCCTCATTAAATCGCCTTTTTGAAGGAACAGGGCTTGGACTTACCCTGGTAAAAAAATATGTTGAAATGCACGGCGGCGATATTCAGGTGGAAAGCACAGTAGGAAAAGGCTCATCCTTCATAATTAAATTGCCAGATCCAGCAGCAGAATTAATGTTTTAATGAAAGATCATTTTCGATCTGATTATCATATTCCAATTCGCTTGAATTCTATCTTATTATTACTTTCTTATTTTTATCAGATTTAGAACTACTTTTCCAATATAATATAAAGTTGTGAATAAGAATTTCAATTGATGTTTTTTCTATTTTAAAGAGTATTGATGCTTAATTTTGTCTTTGCAGAATTTAAAACAATTAATTTTTACATAGTCTATATTTTATTTTCTTCAATCGTTTGATTTAAATAGTATGAAGATATTGTTGATTTATCAATAATTGTTAATTCAATTATATGATATTCAATTACTTATAATTCAATTATAAGATAATTGATAATTGAAAAATCAATATCGAATTAAATTTATCAATTACCTGGATTATTGGCTGGGAAACAGCACTAATCTGAAAAAATCCGGCATAAAAGAGAGGCTAGTGGTAAAAAATATGGATGAAGAAGTCTTGAAGAAGTCAATTCTTCTTATGATGAAAAGGAATGCTCTTGATAATATTCTTGGGCAGACTATCCAGAAAAAAATTCTTAGTAGGTTTAAGGAATTGAGCAAGAATCAGCCTATGGTAATCAAGTTCATAGGCATGGAAGGTGAGATCATGCCCTCAACCATCGGAAGTTATACCGGTATGGATAAAAGCAGCCTTACCAGGATGATTGATGATCTGGAAAAGAAAGGGATGGTATTTCGGAAAAGTGATCCTGAAGACCGAAGAAAAGTGCTTGTTTCCTTGACAGATAAGGGGGTGGATTGTTATAATTATTTTAATGAAATCGTCGATGAACTTTTCAAATTTGTAGATGAGAAAGACGTCAATGAATACTTACAGAGTCTCGAAACAACTGTAAGAATTCTAAATAAGATTGTACCTCGGCGGATTTGAATCAGCACAGAACCTTGGAAAGCAAGAAGATCCTATCAGTAAATTCAATGTGCTTTACAACTAAAGATAAAAAAGTAATGAGAGGAATGTGCTATTAAGAATATTTTTGAAAAACTTGGAGTATTTGTCCACAATAACCGCATGACCATACTTCTGATCTTTTTCCTTCTCATCTTGTTGTCAATGCAGGGTGCCCAGCAAATATACATGAAATCGGGAACCGACACCTTTGTAGGAAAAGATACGTTGCTGTATCAGAGCTATGATCACCTGTACAAAAATATATTTCAAACTCAGTCCATAGTGGTCATGGTAGAAGGTAACAATGTAAAATCTTCAGAGTTAATGAAAGCTACGGATAGGCTCGATCAACAACTTGAGTCTGTTGATGGAGTTGTTGGGGTAACCAGTCCTGCTTCTGTCATAAAATCCATAAACTACAAAATGACAGGCAGGTCCCAGATACCTGATACTGATGAAGAAGTCAAAGCGATTATTGACGGAAACCCTACAATCTTTGGGAAGCTGGTTCCAGATAACACACATATGTTGATTTCTGTAGGAATGTCGGGATCTGCTTCAACAGATAAGCAAAAAGAAATATTGCAGAAAAGTGAAGAAGCTGTCAAATTTTCTGAGTTCCCACCTTCATATACTATTAAGGTAACAGGTGATCCTTCTTTTCAAATTGCAATGAACACTGAGATGACTTCAAGCATGGGACCCTTACTCGGGCTTGCTGCTGTCTTTATGGTCATTGTACTGAGTCTTGTCTTTGGGCACGTACGCTGGAAATTATTGCCTTTGCCTATTGTTTTCCTTGGTATAATTTACACCTTTGGAGCGATGGGCTTTCTGGGAATTCCTCTTTCAATGGTTTCCATGTCAGCTTTTCCTGTATTGATAGGGCTTGGAATAGATTATGCAATTCAGTTCCATAACAGGATAGAGGAAGAACTGCATAAAGATGGAAACAAATCCAAAGCTATTATACAAACAATAAAACATACAGGGCCTGCCGTACTCATAGCTGTTACTATGACTGCTCTCGGGTTCTTTTCCCTGTTTACATCTACAGTCCCGATGATTCAAGATTTTGGGAAACTCCTCACTATCGGCATAATAATGTGTTACCTTGCAGCCCTCTTTGTTGGGGTGATCACTGTTTATACATTTGACAGTATTTCTGGAAAATTACAGCTGAGAAAAGGTAAAGATAAATCAAAAATTATACCCAAAAATGAAGAAAATATCTCTAAGAAGCCTGAAGGAAAAGCGATAGAAAATATCCTTAAGAAACTTAATGATTTTACAATTAAGTACGGTGCTCTTGTAATCGGGATTGCAACTGTATTCTGTGTCGTCGGTCTCTATGCAGATGAACAGGTAGGTATCCAGACCGACACACAATCCTTTGTCCCTCAGGATATGCCAGCTCTTCTAAACCTTAACCATATGAAGGAAATAGTTGGAGGCACCGATCAACTTAACCTTATCATAAAAGTTAAAGATACCGCTGACCCCGAGGTTTTGAAGTGGATAGACAAATTCAGTGAACATGAGACCCATAGAGCGCATATCTATAGTGCTTCAAGCATCGTTGATCTCGTAAAGCAATATAACGGAGGTACGATTCCAGATACAAGGGATGAAATTGAGGCCATATACGATGAAATCCCGGATTCTCAGAAAAACCAGTATCTCTACGGGAAAAACATGCTTCTTTTAACTTTTAACATTGGAAATGCGCAAAAAGATATAAAAATCACGGGAATTCAGGCACTTACAAAAATAGTACAGGAGGACATCAAGTGGATGCAGGCTCCTCCAGACACCACGGTAACCATTACAGGAAACTCTGTTGTCTATACTGAGGTTATAGGTGCTCTTACAAACGGAAGAGTAGAAATGACATACATTGGCCTTTTCCTGGTTTTGGGAGGTCTTTTAGTTGTTTACAGGGACTGGTTAAAAGCTCTTGTTCCAATCATTCCGATGTTTATGGTAACCGGCTGGTCAGGGTTGGTGATGAAATCCCTGAATATAGACTATACTCCTATGACTGCAACTTTGGGAGCACTGATTCTTGGAATTGGGTGCGAGTACTCAATCCTGATGATGGAGAGGTATTTTGAAGAAAAGGATGCGGGAGCAAGTCCCCTGGAAGCTATACACAAGACTAGCCTGAGCATCGGGGCCGCCCTTCTGGCTTCAGGAGCTACAGTTGTAGGCGGATTTGCAGCTTTGACCATATCTCCTTTTCCACTAATCAGTGACTTTGGGATTGTAACTGTTATTGATATATTGCTTGTCCTGTTTGCAACTTTCGTAGTGTTCCCACCCCTAATTATAGTACTGGACAGCTGGAGGGAAAAGAAGAGAGGAGTACAGGCGGCAAATGCAAAAACAAAAAACATTTCAGGGGCTGATATTTGATGAAAAAACCCCAGAAGTACACAATAAGAAACATAGCGAAAATATTTATTTCAGTTGCGGTTTTCCTCTCAGTTTTCTCAGCAACTATGTACCCGGCTCTTGGAAACAGTGACAGTGGGGGAAACCTTCTGCTTCCAGGTTATGGATACACTGTGGACTATTACAGAAGCTATGGAGAACCCACTATTGAAGCCTCTATAATAGGAGATACAGAGCTAGAGAGAGGAGAAACTGCAGACCTTCAGGTGATGCTTGAAAATAAAGGCATTATTGAAGGCATGAAGCGATTGAATGCGAATCAGAACCTTATACCGGATTCAAAGGAAGAGCTTATTGCTGTTGCTGAAATGAGTGCTGAACAGGACTGTACAACAGCTAAAGGTATTGAAGCAACTCTAACCTCGGAATCTAAGTATATTCATGTTGAATCCACAACAACTCCTCAGAATGTAGATGAACTTAAAACAGGTTATATCAAACCCATCAAGTTCAGTATACGTGTTGATAGTGATACTCCGGAAGGAGAATATGAGCTGGAACTTCCAGTCACTTATGAATACCAGAGTAATGTCAGGACGGAAACTTCAAAGTCAGCGAATCTGGGGGTTGCTAACAATGTGGGATTCACACAATCTGCAAATCCGGGATTTGCACAGGAATATACTACACGGAATGTTACAATTCCCCTTCATGTATCAGTCAAAAAAGAACCAAGGTTTGAAGTAAGCGAAGTTTCAGGCAGTTTGAAACAGGACTCTACAAGCAAAATAAACGTTACCTATACTAATGTTGGCGATACCGTAGCTGAAGATGCTCAGGCGAAAATCGCTGTCATGAAACCACTCAGCACAACTACGTCGATTTTCAGACTTGGATCAATAGGTCCTGGAGAAAGCCGAACAGCATCATTTGATATTTCGGCTGATTCCGAATCTGTGGTGAAAAATTACAGTATTGACAGTGAAATCAAATACATCAATGATAAAGGAGAAACGGAGTTATCCGACAACATTAAAGTAAATGCACCTATGGAAAAGGCAGAATCCAGTGTTAGCGTAACTTACATCGTAATAATAGCAATAGCTCTTATTTTTGTCTACCAAGCTGTAAAGGCACTTCGCAACAGAAGAAAATACAGTGAAAATGAATCAGGTGATGAAAATGATTAAAAAAAGGTCTATCGTTGCAGTTGCAACCCTTCTTATGTTTTTACTCTCAACAATTCCAGTACAGGCATCTTTCCCAAATAATTTTGATTTAAAGGATAATTTTTACACTGTATATGGAGGTCCAAGTCTGGAGGCTTCTGTAATTGGAAATAACGAATACTCCAGAGGGGATACTGTTACCCTGAATATTGGACTTATAAACAAGGGAGTTATCAGTGGTTTTGAATCGGAAAAGGAAGCTGATACAACCGTTGATGGTGTATTGCAACAGGCAGAAATGAAATACGAATCTCAGGCTGTTACAGCTATTGGCATCAATGAGACTCTTACATCCGACAGTCCATATATAAAAATAAAATCAGGAGTTCAAAAAGCTGGAACTCTCCAGCAGGGAAAAGAAACTTCAACTCCTGCTAAATTC
>CAZCKG010000114.1:0-6627 GCA_964498825.1 uncultured Methanosarcinales archaeon | reverse complement strand
GCTACGCTCAAGAGGACTAATCTATGGAATAGAAGTTTTCGTATTTTTTTCAAAAGGGCTAACTTCAAAAAGAAGAGGAATTAAAAAAGAATTGGAAATTGCCTGAGATTTCAGGCATTACATTTTACTTTTTACTACTTCTTTTGCAGCGTCTTTGAAAAGTACGCGGAGGTCCCAGAGAAGTTTTTTATTGGCTTTAAAGAGGGCATGCAGCAGATCGAGGAGGCTCATTCTCTCAAACTTTATACCTTCAAGAGAATAGGCAAGAGAATCCAGATCCTCATCACTAATATTAATAAAGCAATTCTTTACAATGAGGCTCAGGTCTATGGCATGCCCTATGGTCGCTCTCCAGGGTTTCTCGTAAACCTCTTCGAGTTTCTCAAGAGAAACATCTCCTGCTGATATAGCGGCATAAGCTGCTTCTCCTGCAATCTCCCCTGCATCCATAGCATTAAGTATTCCGCCGCCTGTGATTGGGTCAGACTGGCGTGCAGCATCTCCAATTAGCATCAGCCCGTTAGTTGAAGTCTTTTCAATGCTGCCTGAAACCGGGACTCCCCCGAAAACCATCTCGACTATTCTGGCATCAGGGAATCTTTTCTCAAGGAAAGCATTGAGGTAATCTACAGGTCTTGGCTTGAATTTTCCTAACTTATTCCCAAGAACCCCTATCCCTACGTTTGCCTTGCCTTCTCCTTTAGGGAAAATCCATATATAACCGCCGGGTGCGACCTCATTTCCTACGTAAAACTCGCAGTACTCCTGATCTATGTTTGCGCCTGCTATAAGATACTGGGTACAGGTTTCGATGTCTATGGGCTTTAAGGAAGTGTCAATACCTGCCCACCTGCCTACCTTGGATTCGACTCCATCAGCGCCTATCACTATTTTGGCACGCACATCATACTCTTTTCCAAGATGCATGAGTCTGGCACCCTTAACGAAGTCATCCTCAATGATCAGGCCAGTTGCTCTGGTTTTTACTCTGACTTCAGCTCCGGCTTTTGCAGCCATTTCTGCAAGAGCACGATCAAAGACCTTTCTTTCAAGCACATAGCCAACTTCTCCACCGGCTATTTCTTCCGCCATTTCTATCTTAGTACCGTTCGGAGAGTAAATACGAGAACCCTTGAGGTCAGCGCAAATCCATTGTTTATCAATTTCCACATGCTTTTTAAGGTATTCCTTGCTAACGCCTTCAGCGCAGCGTACAGGATCGCCTATTTCCTGGCGTTTCTCTATTAAAAGCACATCAAGTCCCTTTTCAGCCGCGGTTTTGGCAGCAATGGAACCTGCGGGCCCGGCTCCTATCACTAAAACATCATACCTATCCTTCATTTTATTACCTCAATTGCTCCCACAGGACAGATGCGATCGCATATTCCGCATGCAATGCACGTAGTTTCATCTACTTCAACCCAGGTCTCTACAAGTTCGAGTGCCCCTTTGGGGCAGACTCCCACACAGGCACCACAATATCCACACTTATATCTGTTTACGTTGATGCTCACTAGCTCACCTGTAAATTTTAAAGGCAAATAAGGTAATTATGGCATGTTAAGGCAGTTTGGTAAATTATAGTAATTTTAAGGAAGATAAATAACAATTATCTAACATATAGTTTTTGTTAACTAAGACTGCCAAGCTTGAAAAAAAATCTTTCAAGTTATGCCTTCATGAAAATCACTTTTAAATTTTTTACTTCTACTTAGTAAAAGTATTCTGGAGAATATACTTGTAAAATTTTGATATGTAGTTTGGAAGCTCTCATTTATAATTGCAAAGAATTCTGATTTTGCGAGAGTTTCTCTTACAGTCCATAAAGAGATTCCTAACTATATCACAATAAATATTTTATATTTTCCATGAAACCCCTATATTCCACTGATTTGACTTATGTTCCCATAATTACTTTCCTTTACCCCCATATAACCTTTTGCCGTCTTAAATTTGCTAATTACACCATTACTGGCTTGAAATTGGAGACAGTTTTACCCTTCCTCTGCTGACCTTGAGAAGGAACTTTTTACTAATGTAATCTTTTGAAGCTCCTTCTCCATGTATAAACAGTTCCACCAGATCCTCAGGTTCATCTATATCCGTACCTGCCAGGAAAGAATAGTATACCTCTACTTTCTGCCCTGCTTCTGCTGCAATCGAGCAGTGTGTCAGAAAACTTGATCCATAGTATCTGACCCTGTAGACCGCTGGGTTCCTGATAAACAGGATATTTGTGCCCCCTCCTTTTCCCGGCACAATGCATACGTCTTCTTTTGTTGAAATAATCTCTTTTATCTGATCCGGGGAGAGAAGAGGCAGGTCAGCCATTGCAATCAGGACCGGCTCTTCAGCCTGCTCCAGATACCTGTTAAGAGCCTCATTCAGGTCATTCTTATCCAGAAGGACTCTGGCTTTCTGCATATTCTCAAGACCGTACATCGAAGGACTGAGAATATCTATTTTTTCCACTCCGGCATCTTTAAGGGAGTCTATTACCTGATTCAACATAATTTCTACGAATTCTTCCCTTTCTTCCTGGCTGAAGACGGGTGATAATCGGGATTTTGCACCGGCTTTTTTATAGGGAATTACAGCTTTCATCTGGACTCCTGAAAATAGTGGTTTTTTAACCTTCTGAAAACCCATATTTTAATCTGTCTCATTCCCTGCTGCCCAGTCTGGTTCTCCCGCAGCTCGAAAGAGAACCTTCCCTATTCTGGAATCCGGGCTCTATCTTTCTGTAGAGTGTATCTCTCTGCATGGGGATTCTTCCTGCACCTTTTATCATCCACTCAAATTCTGCTGGTGATACGTATTCCCCATGGCTTCCTCCGGAAGCAGTTGAGATCTGGTCTTCCATAAGCGTACCTCCAAGGTCGTTTGCCCCGCACTGTAGAGCTACCTGAGCAAGTTTTTTCCCGAGCTTAACCCAGGTTGCCTGAATGTTATTTACATGGGTATGCAGGATTATACGGGAAATGGCTATGAGCTGCAGGTCTTCAAGGCCTGTGCTGGTAAACTTTCCGGATGCCAGCATCTTTTCTCCTATAGGATTATTATAGGGTAAAAAGGACATAGGAATAAGTTCCGAAATTCCCCCGGTTTCTTTCTGGATTTCGCGTATAGTAAAAACGTGGTCAAGGCGCTCTTCCAGAGTCTCTACATGCCCGTACATAATAGTAGAATTTGTGGAAATTCCGGCTTTATGTGCCGCCTTTACCGTATCTATCCATTGCTGAGTGTTTATTTTTCCCGGACAGATTATTTTCCTCACTCTATCAGAAAGGATCTCGGCTGAAGTGCCTGTGAGGGAATCAAGCCCGCTTTTTTTCAGTTTACGCATGGCTTCTTCTACAGACATGCCGGAAAGTTCTGCTGCATAATTTACTTCCATAGGAGACAGGGCATGAATGCAGAGATCAGGGAAATTGGATTTTATAGATTCTATAATCTCAAGATAAAATTCCATATCCACTTCCGGGGTGTACCCTCCCTGAACACAGACCTCGACAGCTCCGGCATCTCTTGCCTCTTCTGTTTTTTTCAGGATTTCTTCCACGCTCAGAATATAACCTTTCTCTGTCCTGTAGGCACAGAATCCGCAGTTTCCAACGCACTTGTTTGTTATGTAAATGTTCCTGTTTACTACATAACTTACGAAATCGCCTACTGCATTGGCTCGAAGTTCGTTGGCGAGTTCGAAAAGGTCAAATGGGTTTCCTTCAAGCAGGAGAAGAGCATCCTCTTTTGTACATTTTCCCTGATATGCCCTTTCAACAACATCTTCAGGGACAGCTGCCGATTTTTTCATGTACATCTTTATCATTCCCGTTTTAAACGTCTTTTAATTCATTCTTGATAAATAACACTCAATTAGAAATTCCAAAACCTGCCCTCTTTCTCGAATTTCCGGAAGCCAGCTTATTTACTCCATTGTATAGAGTATTTCTTTCTTTTGGAATTCTGCCTGCTCCATGGATCATCCATTCCAGTTCTTCTACAGAGATCATTTCTCCGTGATTGGCTCCTGCAGACCTGGAAATGCTTTCTTCCATAAGGGTGCCTCCGAGGTCGTTAGCCCCGCAGTGAAGAGCAAATTGAGCAAGCTTTTTCCCCAATTTCACCCAGCTTGATTGAATATTATCCACATGACCGTGAAGAAGTATACGAGAAACAGCATAGACTTTTAAGTCTTCGAGGCCCGGAGTGGCATATCTGCCTTCCCTGATCATTTTTTCCCCTACAGGATTGTTGTAGGGCATAAAAGGCAGGGGTACAAATTCCGTAATTCCTCCGGTTTCTTTCTGGATCTCTCTGATTATCAGCATGTGATCTATCCTTTCTTCCGGGGTTTCAACATGCCCGTACATCATGGTTGCAGTAGTGGGAATGCCGGTCGCATGCGCCTGCCTGACTACCTCAACCCACTCCGAGGTTTTAAGTTTTAAGGGACAGATTATCTCCCTTACCCTGTCGGAGAGAATTTCAGCTGCGGTTCCTGGCATAGTGTCAAGCCCGCTTTTCTTGAGCCTGAAAAGAGCCTCTTTCACTGAGATCCCGCTGACATGGGCGGCATGGTACACTTCCATTGGCGAGAAAGAGTGAATATGCATTTCCGGAAACTCAGCTTTTATAGCCTCTGCAATTCCCTGATAGAAGTCAAGGCCCACATCAGGAAGCAGACCTCCCTGAATGCATACTTCAGTCGCTTTTGCCTGCTTTGCTGCCCTTACCTTTTCCATGATTTCTTCAATGCTGAGGACCTTGCCTGTGTTTGTCCGAAATGCGCAAAAACCGCATGTTCCTATACAGCGGCTTGTGAAATTTATGTTCCTGTTAACTACGTAGGTTACTGTGTCCCCGACTGCAAGGTCGCGAAGCTTGTCCGCAAACCTGAAGAGTTCGAAAGGAGGTACTTCCAGAAGCAAGAGCCCATCTTCTTTTGTGCTCTTCCCCTGGTACGCACGTTCTATTAGGTCTTCGGGAATTTTGCCATTCATTTTTCTAATTCCTCCGGATGCCCTTTTGAGGGTTGTTTTCTGTAACCTTCCCTGTCAGAGAGGCATTCTATTAGCTTGCTTATCCTTTCCGAATACCACTCTTTTTTCACATACTGAGGGTATATTGGCAGGCGTTCTCTCAATGAAATATTTCCCAGCTTTTTCTGTAAATCCCTTATATCCGGCCATTCGGCCTCAGGGTTGATCCAGTCTATGGTCAGAGGGGAAATGCCCCCGAGGTCCGTTACCCCCTTTGAGATAAGGGCTTTTGGATCAATAAGATTTGGAGCAACCTGTACTGCAACGTCAATGGGCAGGATTTGTCTCGCAAGCATAATAGCATCAGTCATTTCTTCTATCGTAGGCTCTGGAAAGTTTTCCATCGCTGTCCCGGGCTTAGGGGCAAAATTCTGAATAATAACCTCCTGAATATGCCCGTATGCCTTATGAAGGTCTGCTATAGCCTCAAGAGACTTTATTCTGTCTTCCCTGGTCTCTCCTATCCCTATAAGGAGACCGGTAGTATAAGGAATCTGAAGTTTTCCGGCTTCCCGGATTGTATCAAGCCTTAGCTCCGGAACCTTGCCAGGGCAGTCCTTATGGGCATCAAGAACTGCGGTACTCTCAAGCATCAAGCCCATGCTCGCGTTAAGAGGTTTTAAGGCTTTAAGTTCGGAGCGGGTCATAATTCCCGCATTCGTGTGAGGGAGGATTCCAATATCGATTGCAGTTTCAGAGAGAAAAAGAAGATATTCCAGAGTCGAAGAATACCCAAGCTCTTTGAGCCACTTTCTGTACTCGGGAACATCCTCTGCATGCTCCCCAAAAGTGAAAAGGGCTTCAGTACACCCTGCTTTTACTCCATTTTTGAGAACAGGAATGATTTCCTCAGGCTTCATGAGCCTGGCGCCTGACTGTCCGGGCTCCCGTTTAAAGCCGCAGTAAGCACAGCGGTTCCTGCAGATATTCGTGACAGGGATAAATACGTTTTTTGAGAAAGTTACGAATTGGGGATTTTCCGGTGGAATGGTAAAACACCTGTTGAGTTGTTAATTCCTGGATTAGCCTAAGATTTTCTTCATGGTTGCAGCGACACCGAGAGCCACTCCTTCAACTTCGATGCCTCCTTTTCCTTTTGCTCCGTCTCCTACGACGTAAAGCCCTGGAATGGGAGTTTCATTACCCGGGTCCGTGCCAGAAGCTGCCCTGTTTACGGGCCAATCGTCATGATATGATTGAATAAGCAGGACTTCATATTTCTTGCCAGGGAAAATTTCTTTAAGATCTTTTAACCCTAACTCTATTTCAGCCTCGAGATTCTTCACGTTCTCAGGAGCTACGTGCTGGTGGGACATTGTAAGGTGCTTGCCTGGAGGAGCCAGTTCAGGATCGACCTGCGTAACTTCATTGATTCCATTTACTCTTTTTGCATACGGAGTTAAGAGGACTCCTGAATGGCCTACCAGAGGCTCGTCTGCAGCAAGGCAAATCTTTATTCCGGCAGAGGGTTTCAGGGTCTTAAGCATTCTGAGATAACCTGAATATTTCTCTCCTGCCAGGGCTTCGCTGCAGATATATGCGGTTGCGGCATGTCCCAGGTTACTGATAACCAGATCTGCCTCAT
>CAZCKG010000113.1:3294-6667 GCA_964498825.1 uncultured Methanosarcinales archaeon | reverse complement strand
AATAAAAAATAGGAAGGAATAAAACCTTCCTGAAAACAATTCAAAACAGGATTTCTGACAGCTCAGTCAACTATCCCGCCTGTATTTGCAGAATGGACAGCACGCTGATATCTAGCGAGATAACCCGTTACTTCCTTTTTAGGCGGCACAAAGGCAGCTTTCCGCTGCTTAAGCTCCTCTTCGGAAACCTTCAGGTCCAGGATTCTCTCAGGAATATTGATTTCGATCATATCTCCATCTTTTACAAGAGCAATTGGCCCTCCTTCACTGGCTTCAGGAGAAACATGGCCTATGCAGGGCCCACGGGTACCTCCTGAAAAGCGTCCGTCAGTAATCAGAGCTACAGACTCAAGAAGGCCCATACCTCCGATTGCGGCTGTAGCTGCAAGCATTTCTCGCATTCCCGGGCCACCTTTGGGACCTTCGTAGCGAATGATAATAACGTCTCCAGGCTTTATATGGCCTGCAAGAATATCCGTCATAGAATCTTCTTCACTATCATAAACTCTAGCAGGGCCTGTATGGACGCGCATATTTGGAGCAACTGCTGCCTGCTTTACAACCGCACCATCAGGGGCAAGGCTGCCTTTGAGGACAGCAATTCCTCCCTGAGCATGAATGGGATTTTCGAGAGTTGCAAGAATCTCTTTATTAAGCTTCGGATTGACAATATCCAGCCCTTCTAGGTTTTCCCCAATAGTTTTTCCGTTGACCGTAAGCTGGTCCAGATGAAGCTTAGAAGAAAGTCTCTGCATAACTGCCTGAACTCCACCAGCTCTGTCAAAGTGAAGCATAAAGTTCGGACCTCCGGGACGCAGCGAGATCAAGTGGGGAGTTGTCCGGCTCAGTTCATCAAAGGTGTCAAGAGGAAGCTTTAGCCCGAATTCGTGGGCAAGAGCAGGCAGGTGCAGGGTAGTATTAGTACTCCCTCCAATCGCCATGTCTACCATTATGGCATTTTCAAAAGATTTGAAAGTGACAATCTTTCTTGGAGTCAGGTTTTCTCTGACCATTTCCACAATACGCTCGCCAGATTCCTTGGCTATCCGCGTCTTTTTTGCATCCACGGCATGTGCAGTTGCACAGCCAGGAAGGCTCAAACCCAGCGCTTCGGTCATGCAGGCCATGGTATTTGCGGTAAACATCCCTGCACAGGACCCAGCCCCTGCACAGGAAAGATTTTCAAGCCTATTTAGTTCGGCTTCGGAAAGTTTCCCTGCCCTGTAAGCCCCTACACCTTCGAAGACAGAGATCAGATCCGTGTATTTATCATCCACATACCCAGGAAGCATTGGTCCTCCGGTCACAACAATTGCAGGGATATCAAGCCTGCCTGCTGCCATAAGGTGTCCTGGCACGATTTTATCACAAGTTGGCATAAGAACAATGCCGTCAAACTGGTGGGCTCTAACCATCAGTTCAATTGTATCTTCAATAACCTCCCTACTGGGAAGGGAGTATTTCATACCTTCATGCCCCATTGCGATTCCATCACAAACCCCAATGGTATGAAACTCAAAAGGAACTCCACCGGCATTCCTTATCCCGGCTTTTACAGCTTCAGCAAGTTTACTCAGGTGTATATGTCCAGGAACGATGTCGTTCCAGGAATTAACTACTGCTATAAACGGCTTTCTCATCTCAGAATCTGTGACCCCGGTAGCCTTTAGAAGTGAGCGGTTTGCAGCACGTTCGGGCCCCTCTTTAATAATAGAGCTTCTCATTTTAATCTCCTTAGAATCTCATGTGAAAATTAAAAGATATAATGTAGATAGGAAAAAACTTCATAGTATAAACAGGTTGGGGAAGGAAAAGCTATGAAGAGAATTACAAAACATATTGAGGGTATATTAAATATATGAAGCTTTGATGAATCATATATAGTAAAAGAGAAAATTTGGAAAGTAATATGCATACACTAATTAAAAAATGTAAAGAAAAAAGTTTATTGGAAAAGATCGTTTAAGTTAGGGGGACATAAAGGCAAAAATTCGGAAAAAGTCTCCCTTTGAGATACTGGAAATATGAACCAATTAGGACAGAAAGGCAATTTAATATAATAGTATCCAAATATTTATATATCAAAGAAGACTTTGAATAAAATAGCATAGTGAACGGGCCTGCTCTGGACCTCATCTACAAGATCACACCCGAACAAAGAACACACCACCAAAAAAATCAACTACTACAGAGCTGTACCCGTTCATGAGTTTTTATAAAAATTTTCATATTCTTGTCACCCCGTCAGAATATTATTTATCAAGCTTTTGTTAAAATATATAATTCTCGTTTATTAAAATATATATTCTTGTATTTTTAATCTAATCTACACATTAGGGTTACGCGTACCTTACAGGAATAGAAAAGATTAATTTCGATGAAAACGAATTGCTTTTATGGACTGCTGGGATCCAGAACTTTATTCTGTCAGTTCTTCGCCTCAGAAAAGCTGGGGCGTAGAACTTATCACAAAACTAAATCTCAAAGGAAATGAGAAGGTTCTTGACGTTGGGTGTGGGGATGGAAAACTCAGTGCCGAGATGGCAAGGAAGCTGCCTGAAGGTTCTGTTCTCGGAATTGATCTTTCCCAATCTATGATTACTTTTGCTAGGGAACACTACCCTCCAGAAAACTTTCCAAATCTTGCCTTTATGCAAATAGATGCAACAGACCTTAATTTTAATTCTGAATTCGATATTGTTTTTTCTAACGCTGCCATCCACTGGATAAAAGATCATGAACTTGTTCTAAAGGTTATTTGGAAAAGCCTTAAACCTGGAGGAAAATTTTTAGCTCAATTTGGAGGACGAGGAAACGCTACGGAGATCTTTGAAGTTGTTGACTTGATGTTAGAGGATGAAAAATGGAACTCTTATTTTAAAAATTTTATTTTTCCATTCAGATTTTACGGACCTGCAGAATACATAAAATGGCTAAAAAGTACAGGATTTTCGGTAAAGCGGCTAGAACTGAATCCAAAAGATATGTTTCTTGAAGGAAAAAGAGAACTTTTTGCATGGAGTCTTTCAATATTACATCCTTACACACGACAGGTTCCCCAAAACATGCAAGAAACTTTTATAAATGAATTTGTAAGTATCTTTGTCAATAACCATCCTCCAGATAACAAAGGGTACGTCCATGTTCGGATGATTAGGCTGGAAATTGAAGCTTATGCTGAGAAATGAATTCTGGACAAATAATAACGCAAAATGACTTCGAGAAGATAAGGATGAAAAGGCACTGAAGTAAGGTCTCCCTCATACCTTACCACGGGCCTTTTATGGAGGTTTTTGTCTCTTAAGACATCTTTGCCATTTTTTGTCTCTTAAGACATCTTTGCCATTTTTTGTCTCTTAAGACATCTTTGCCA
>CAZCKG010000113.1:0-3194 GCA_964498825.1 uncultured Methanosarcinales archaeon | reverse complement strand
TTTTTGTCTCTTAAGACATCTTTGCCATTTTTTGTCTCTTAAGACATCTTTGCCATTTTTTGTCTCTTAAGACATCTTTGCAGAAATTTTTGGAGGTTTTACCTGTCAAGACCCTTTTGCAGATATTTGGAGGTTTGTAGTTTTAGGTCTTGTTGCCATTTTTTTAGTGTATTCCGCATTTACAGGCTTTTTTTTCAACGTACTCCAGGTTTCTGAAGCCCATTTTAACTTTAGATTTGAAAGCTAATGTCTCTTAGATTTCTCCTTCAAGGAGTTAACAAGGGGTTCATGAGAGATCTATGGGTTTCACAGCCTTTACCAGAAGCATATTATTGGTGGTACTAGGGATGGGATTCTTCTGGATTGAAATCCAAAACCTGTATTACGGAATACGGAATCTTATTACCTGTATATAATATAAATAGTTTTCTAATAGCAGAAAAAAAGGTGATTTAAAATGCTGAAGCAGGTTTTTGGAACAAAAAAAAATCTCATATATATAATTATCGATTTTTTTTGGAAAGGATATAAAAGAGAAAATCCAGAAACCGGCATCAAAAAAATGATATTTGAATAAGCCTAATTATATAAGAATCGGATTCTAAGATGCAAAAGGAGCGATAGCGGGCGAATAAACAGTAACAATTCTAAAAACCACTCAAAAATACTTTGGAGGTGACTTGAGAAATGAATATTAAAGATCCAAATGGAATAGGAAATTTAAATATAAATACCAATCAATCACATAAGGAAAATAATTCAGAAGAAAAGTTCTTTCACAAAGCTCTGGAAAAAGAAGGAGCATTAAGAACAATAATCAATAATAGTCATGTAATAGTTTTTCTCCTGAAAAACGAAGATAATTGGCCTGTAGAATTCGTCTCAGAAAACATCGTAAACCTTGGATACACTGTAGAGGACTTTACGTCTGGCAGGATGATGTACAGGGATATTATATTTACAGAAGATCTTGAAGAAGTTGAGGGGAAGTTTGAGAAAAATATAAAGAATAAAGTGCCGGCATTCACCAACGAGTACAGAGTTCTTACAAAAAGTGGAGAAATCCGCTGGGTAAACCAGAGAATTTTCATCCAGAGGAATGCAAGGGGAGAAGTTACACATTTTCAGGGGGTGGTGCTTGACATTACGGGGAAGAAGAAAAGTGAAGAACGGCTGGAAAAAGCTCTTAAAGTACAAAAAATGCTTACTACAGTAATTAATAACAGTCCTGCAGTCGTCTTTCTCTGGAGAAATGAAAAATACTGGCCTGCGGTTTTTGTCTCAGATAACATTATCCAGTTCGGGTATACAACTAATGACTTTTTATCACAAAAAATCCAGTATGGAAAAATTATACATCCAAATGACCTTGAGAGAGTAGAAAAAGAGCTTGAAAGGAGTATCCAGAAAGGAGAGGTGAGTTTTAACTCGGAGTACAGGCTTTTTACAAAAGCTGGAGACGTGAGATGGGTAAACGAGAGGACTTTTATCCAGAGGGAGGAGGGCGGGAAAGTAAGCTGCTTTCAGGGAATAGTCCTGGATATAACCCCCAGGAAAGAAATTGAAGAAGCCCTGCGAAAATCTCTCGAAATGCAAAAAACGCTCAAATATGTAATAAATAAAAGCCCGGCAATAGCTTTTCTATGGAAAAATATGGAAAGCTGGCCTGCAGAATTCGTTTCAGAAAATGTTACTCAGTTAGGGTATACAGTGGAGGACTTTATCTCTGGAAATATACTCTATGGGGATATAATCCACAAAGAGGACATTAACACAGTAAAAGAGAATCTAGCACGTTCGATAAGAGAGGGATACAATTCTTTTGAAATGGAATACAGAATTTTTACCGGGAAAGGAGAGATTCGCTGGGTTGAGGAAAGGACATTTATCAAGAGAGATGTTACAGGAAATGTGACTCATTTCCAGGGAATAGTTGTCGATGTGACTGAAAGAAAAGAGGCAGAAGAGATGCTGGAAATCCAGAGGGAACTTGGAATATCTCTCAGTACTACCTGGAGCCTCCAGATCATGCTTAATCGAATTCTTGATGCCTGTCTGCAGATAAAAGACTTGGATGCTGCAGGCATATACCTGAAAGATGAACTTTTTGACCAGATCAACCTGGTCGCACACAGGGGGCTTTCTCCTGAGTTTGTGAAAAGTGTTTCCACTTATAGGGCAGACTCCCCTGAGGCAAGACAGATATGGATTGAAAAACCCATTTACAAATTGGACTTTTACTCCGAAGAAATGGCGGATTTGATCCGGAAAGAAAAAATTACTGCTGTTGCAGTCATTCCTCTGAAACATAGGGGAGAAATCATAGGTAGTCTGAATTTTGCTTCCCATACTACAGATAGAATTCCCCAGAATGTACGCAATTTTCTTGAGAGCATAGCCCTCCAGGTAGTAAATTATATAGCCCCTATCCGTATTGAGGCAGACCTTGTATAAGGATTCTTCTAACTCCAATTCCTCTAACTCCAATTCTCTAACTCCAATTCCTCTAACTCCAATTCCTCTAACTCTCATTCCTCTAACTCCTGAAACCTTCAGATCATGGACGAAATCCTTATTTAAAATAATTTGTATAGCTAATGTAGTTGAAAGTGAGAAGGTCTCATGTTTTGCTTTTTTATTGCCTGGATTTTGGGCAGATTAAAACTGCCTATTTTTACTCACTTTTTCCTTAACTGAAACTGAATATCAGATCTTAAGTTTGGATGGGGATAAGGTTGAAAGCGATAGTAGTCTATCTCAGTACCTCAGGGAACACGAAAGCTATGGCAGAAGCAATAGCTAGTGGGATTGAGTCAAAGAATGTGGATGTAAAGGCTGTCAGCTTTTATGATGTAAAGCTCGAAGAACTTAACGAAGCAGACGCAATTGCAGTTGGATCTTCGACTTTTTACTACAAGATGCTGGCACCTATGGAAAAATTCATGAATGAGATTCTTGCTTCTACAAACCCAGGAGGAAAATTAGGAGCTGCATTTGGATCTTACGGGTGGAGCGGAGAGGCACCTATACTGATAGCCGAAAAGATGAGAGAAATGGGTATGAACGTGATAGATCCCGTACTCCGGATTCTTCATAAACCTACAGACAAGGACATACAGGAATGCAAAAGACTCGGAGTCGACATTGCCGAAAAACTCAAACACATGAGTAAAGCTATGTAAACTTAGAATAGA
>CAZCKG010000112.1:4665-6676 GCA_964498825.1 uncultured Methanosarcinales archaeon | reverse complement strand
AGAATGAAGCAAGAATGAAGCAAGCGAGGTGAAAAAAATGGAACAACTCAGAAATTTGATTATCGAAAACGTAGCAATGTTCAATGAAGCGTTTCCGAACAGGTTCTGCCATAGTCCGGATATCATTTCCGCAATCTCATATGACTACCAGTTTACTTACAGACAGGTTGAGAATGAGATTGAGAAAATGGTTCATGAAGGGGTTCTTGATGCAGAACTTTCCGATTGGAACGGAATAAAGATCTTATAATAACATTAAAGATCTTATAATAACATTGCTGTTAGCAGATAATAAAAAAGTAAACTGAAAAGCACAAAGCACTGCAGAACGACATAAATTAAATTGGAAAAACAAATTAGATTGGTATTTAAGAACTTAATATAATGTTCAGTCTCTTAAAACCAGGTGTTCAAACAGGATAAAGAGATATACAGCGATAATTTCACCTGAAATTTCGCCAGTAGCTAACTTCTTTTTCCCTTAAAATCTTTTAGTCCTGAGCATTTACCAGATAATCTAATTATGAATAATATTAAGAAGAGGACATCCAGCATAGCTCTCCTTTTTCTGATAATATCTTTTCGCATGCTCAACCAGCAGGGCATGAAACTCTTGATACAGTTTTGAATCACGAGGCAAATCTTTTTCGAAGAGCGCTTTGATTTGATCATAGCCTGCATTTTCATTAGCAAGACCCAGGTTTGTTACAATTCTTCTTGTATATGCATCTACTACAAAGGAGGGTTGCTTAAAGGCGTATAACAAAATGGAATCTGCAGTTTCAGGCCCCACTCCTTTTAAAGAGAGAAGCTCTTCTCTCTCAGGTATTCTACCTTCAAGCCCCAGAAACCAGCTGGCAATGTTTTTGAGCCGCACTGCTTTCTGGTTATAATAGCCTGCTGGCTTGATTGTCTCTTTTAAAATTTCAGAGGAAAGGGAAATTATAGCTTCAGGAGAAAGAGCATTTAGTTGCTTCAGGTTAAAGAGAGCTTTTTCGACCTGTATCCAGCTAGTATTCTGTGTAAGCAGGGCCCCACAGATTATTTCAAATTGCTGGTCTCTGGTCCTGGGGTAAGTATAATCTGCAGGGTGATATCCCCGAATAGAGCCGGTTTTTGTAGGGTTTGCCCCGCCGGCTTCGTGAAGTTCAGTTAGAGGCCACCAGCCCTGAGGGCCGTAGGAGACAAGGAGGCGGTCATAAATTTTTCTTATAAAAGGCTTGACCTCTGTTTTTTTGGAACCGAGATTTTGAATATTTTTTTTCATTTTAACATCATATTCATGAAATAGTTTAAGACTAATTTATTTCTGTTTTATTTTATTCTTTTTGTTTTTGGACTACCTTAATCCTGCTGAACAAAAAGAATAAAACTATATTTTATCTACTTTTTACAAGACAGGGGAAAATTACTGAGCTCAGGAGATCAATTCCTTTCAGAAGCAGCCTTGAATAAATCCAGAGTAACACCTGTGTCTTTTTTCGAATATTGTCCTTCATCCTGTATAGCAGTATGTGGACCCTGGGTTCTTGCTGGGGAGTATTTGACAGCAAGCACTCTTATTATGCCAAGTACTAAGAGTAACACAGCCAGACTTAGAATAAATTCATATCCGAACTCCTTGGAATAAAGGCCCACAGCAACTTCACGTAAGACTATTAAAATCGTGGCATCTGTTATATCTGTAAGCTTGATTCTATCGTTCTCATGGTAATCGACAAAAGCTTTGAAAAGATCAATTACAATAAAAACAGTCAGTACACTGGTCACCATGTGATTGAATCCGCTTTCAAGAGACTCAAAAATAATAAAGCGGATGTCCAGAAGAGTCTTTACCATTCCCACAATTAATGCCAGCAGTAATATATAAAGAAAGATTGTACTTACTATATCTGTGGCTTTTTTGAATAACTTTATACTATCCATTTTTTATCTCTCCTAATATCTACTGCTAATTAATGTTTTTTACAATATACATAGTTTTTCATAGTAATCTCTATGTTTTATTAAT
>CAZCKG010000112.1:0-4565 GCA_964498825.1 uncultured Methanosarcinales archaeon | reverse complement strand
TTGCTATTGTCTTTGCCTTTTACATGTTGCTATTGTCTTTGCCTTTTACATGTTGCTATTGCCTTGCCTTTTAAATGCTCATTCATACCTTAATGCATCTACAGGATTCAGCTCTGCTGCATTCTTTGCAGGCACTAGACCCGCAATCAATCCTACAATAATAGAGACAAGAGTTGCAATCACTGTACCTTTCAGGCTGAGAGCAAATTCAAAAGGAACTTTCATTTTTACTGATATAAAGAAGAGAATTGCCTGAACTGCAGCTGTGCCAAGGAAAATCCCTATAATTCCCCCTACAAGGCTGATCATCGCAGCATTGCAGAGAAAGATAAGCATGATATCTCTGTTTTTTGCCCCAATGGCTTTCATAATTCCAATTTCTTTAGTTTTTTCGAGGACAGATGTAAACATTGTATTTGCGATTCCTGTAGAGCCTACAAGTAAAGATATGCCTGCAATGAATGCGAGAAAGGCTGTAAGTCCATTAATCAGTTTTCGAGTGCTTTCAATTGTTTCTTTAGGGGAATTTACATAGAAGTCCTGCGTATCTTCAGTTACTCTCCTCGAGAGCCTTAATTTACGTTCGATTTCTTTAAGGGCTGCATCATAATCTGCCTCTTTATCAAGCTTTATTTCTATGCTGTTGTAGACTTCCTTCTCCCTTACAGGTATATCCTCATCACTATAAGGCAGAGAATATACATCCTGGTAAGGCATGTATATACTGCTCCCGAAAAGCCCTCCAAGGCCTCCAAGAAGTCCTCCGTCCTTTTTAAGGATTCCAACCACCCTAAAAGACCTGCCATTGAGGAGGATCATCTGGTTGAGTCTGATCTTCCTCTCAAAAGTATCGTTTTCCAGTTCTTTCGAAATTACGACAACTGACCTGTCTCCAGGTTTCAACATCCTGCCCTGTTCTACTTCCTTATTAGTTATTTCAGGCCAGACATTTGGGTCTACACCTTTGATCCAGACTGAAGTTTCTTCACTTCCGAAGGTCAACTGTGCTCCATCTTCAACATTGACATTGACATATTGTACAGCCGGAATGCTCAGGAGAGTAAAAACATCCAGCTTTGTGAGTTCGGATTCTTTTATGGACGGAAGCTCTATAGCACTGGATGTATTGTTTCCAGATTCTTCTCCGTCTGCAATTGTCCCGGAAAACTCTGCAGAATTTTCTCCTATATCTTCCGAACTTACGACAGTATTTTCTGCGACTTCTCCACTCTCAGTTACTTGAAATGGGGTTGAGGCAACGATTGTAATAACATCGCCTCCAAACCCTTCGAGTGTTTCGGTCACCTGGTCCTGGAAATACTCCCCAGTTGTAACAATTGCCATTACCGAGGCAATGCCTATAATGATCCCTATTATAGTCAGCCAGCTCCTCAGCTTATTGGCTTTGACCATATTCAGGGCAATTTTTAAAATCTTTGCCGGCTTCATAGAACCACGAGCCCGATTTCGGATTTATTCTTCTATCTTCTTTTCTTCAATTTGCTCTTCACCGATTCCTTTTTCATTATTCTTCTCTTTCACCTTTTTCTGATGTTTTTTATAAAGAAGAATACCTACGGTAGCAAGAACAATGAGGAGTAAAAATTTAGATGAGCCAAGACTTGACTTATTATTCTCATCAGACATTTTTGAACCGGTCTCGGAATCAGAAGGTAAAGCATACAGGGACATTGTCTTTTCATCGACCTGCCTCAGTCCGTCACTTGATGTATAACTTATTTCAAACCTTATAGGCAGATCCTGGCCAGTGACTTTAGGTTCCAGATTGAAATCCGCATATGTGTAGTCTCCTTTTTGCAGGTTTCCGAGGATTACCGAGTTACCACCATCTTTTACTGTCCAGTTTGCCTGCACAGGCACTGAGACTTTTACCGAATTTGCACCGTTGTTTCCTATGTTAGAAACTGAAAAAGTATAGGCTCCCGTCGGGCTTTTTTCCATGAAAGCAATATCGAAATCAGTGATTCCTCCTATGTAGATTCCTGCCTTGCTTTTAATTTGTTTTCGTTTCTGGTTTTCTACGGTGCCTGCTTCAGTAATTGTCTTCAGTTCTTCGATGTCGTCATAGGTAAGAACCATGTCAAGCTTGTACAGACCTGGCTTTGTGTTCACATTAGTCAATACCTCAAAGCTGACATTGGCTGTGTCCCCTACATCAATAAGATTGATGTGTTTGACATTACTGGAGCCTACAGGCAGGATTACATCGTTTGTGCAGTCCCAGGAGAACATCGCATTTTTTAGAGGTGAATTCCCTACATTTTTTATCCCGAAAGCAAGATTTGTCTTCTCTCCAGGTACCAGTTTTTCGATACTTATATGTTCTATTTCTGCGTTTGATTCACTATCTATTTCTATAGTTACTTCTCTAGTAAGAGTAGATTTTTCCTCATCGTCTGTTGAGTAAAATTGGACTTTGAGAGGATACTTACCTTCATTGACTTCATTTTCAATTCCCAATTTGAACTTTACTACTTTTCTGCGGTCGTCCTCAGAGCGCTTTCCAAGTGTACCTATATTATATGTAAGCTTCTCACCTGAAAGAGCTTTGAAAGGATATTCAGGCTTGATTTCCAGAACACAATCCTCCAAATCCTCATATTCAGTATTCTCGACAGCAAGGCTGATTTCGAGAATATCTCCAGGCTTTACAGGATCAGGATCCTGGTTAAGCAGGTCAATACTCAAGCCCCTGTTAAGCTCCGTAAGATTTGTTTCAGCCATGGAGGGTCCGCAGCATAATAGTAAAAGACTGAGCAATATCAAACAAATAAATCCAGTGAACTTTTTAAGGCCCATTTTTAGATTCCTCTTCTTAATCCAATTATATTTTGTCAATTTTCCTTTTCGGAAGATCTCTCATCCGGAGGTAAATTTCAAAAGCTTATCCGAATTCTTTTATACATTTTACCTAAATTTGATCCTGATTCTCAAAATCAAGCTTCAGGCTCAAGTTGTTCTTTATTCGGCTCATCGCTGATAATTTCCCCATCTTTCAGATGGATATGCCTTCTGGCATAGCCTGCAAGGTGAAGGTCATGAGTAACCATAACCACTGTTTTGCCTTTTTCCTTCCAGAGCCTGTAGAGTATCCCTATAACTTCTTTACCAGTGATACTATCGAGCGCTCCTGTGGGCTCATCTGCCAGGATTATTTCAGGATCACAGGCAAGGGATCGCGCAATAGAGACTCTTTGTTGCTGACCTCCAGAGAGTTGAGAAGGTTTATTCTGCATTTTGTCGGAAAGCCCTACAATGGTCAGCAACTCTTTTGCCCTTTTTTCCGCAATAGTGTCGTCAATCTCCTGAATTTCCAGGGGCAAGAGCACATTTTCGAGAGCTGTCATTCCAGGGATCAGGTTATACTGCTGGAAAACGAACCCTATGGTTTTGCCTCTAAAAGTTGCCAGATCCGATTCTTCAAGGAGAGCTATATTTCGGCCTTTCAGGAAAATTTCGCCTTTTGAAGGGATATCCAGGCAACCAAGAAGGTTCATCATTGTTGATTTCCCGCTTCCCGAAGGGCCAATTATGGCGGCAAATTCTCTTTTCCCAAGTCTTACATTTACATTTTTCAGAGCATTAACCTGGACTTCTCCCATCTGATAAGTTTTCCAGACATTATGAAAAGCAATAAGTGTATTTTCCATGTTGTCTCCTGAATGAATTACTATTGAAATATGGTTAACAGTAAATAATATCTTTAATTTATTATTTTCTTTTTAGAAATTAAATTCTTTCATAAAATTCAATTACGAATAAAATAAATATTATACAGCATCAAGTTACAATATTCCGTAATATGTTCCAGAATTTCTATTTAAATCACGTAATCTCTTCCTTTCAGTTTATCCAGCAGGAGAATGCAACTTTTTAAGGTCTAATATTTTCTCATATCCAGATAGATGAGGTTTAATAGACTATCTAGAATAATTTAATTCAATAAGTTACTTTTAATCAACTCTTTATGAGTTTTTCTGAAAATTCTCAAGCTTACTATTTTCATACTCCTTTTAAGTCCCCAGTTATTCTTAGACCTTCGATTGTTCGAGGTATTGGACAGAAGAGTTATATATGCCAATAGCTGTTGCGAGTTTTTAAGAATATAATCGAATGATATTTGCGGGTTTATTCAAGGTCCGAATCTTCAAAGATGAACAGTTCATCAATTGTTGTATCCAGATATCTGGCAATTTTGTATGCAAGCTTGAGAGAAGGATTATACTTTCCTTTCTCAAGAAAAACGATAGTTTCTCTTCTTACCCCTACCATATTTGCAAGGGCTTCCTGGGTAAGGTCATGCCTTGCTCGAAGCTCCTTAATTCTTGTTTTCACCCTCAGTCCTCCGGAAGTTCTTATTCAACATCCCCTTTTTGCATGAAATACCACCTGAAGACATTTGCCGAGATAATCATAAAGAAAAGCAGTATACTCAAAATCGCTCCAGCTGTAAGTTCAGCCAGTCCAAAGAATTCAATCCAGTAAAGCACCATAATCAGCACAAGTGTCAGGAGCCAGGAATAGGTAATTCCGTATGCTGCAAG
>CAZCKG010000111.1:0-6747 GCA_964498825.1 uncultured Methanosarcinales archaeon | reverse complement strand
TTTTTAACAGCTGACGAAAGTTCAAGCTTTTTGAATATCTCAAAATAAGCTCTTACTCGGTGTCTTGAATTTTAATCCAATTTTGATCTTGCATATTCCACTGCATTCCTGCTAACGATTTTTTCTGCAAAACTGTCAGCAAGGAGTTCAAGTTAGTCTTCCGAACCATTTTTCGTAAAAGTGATGAGAGAGAACTGTCTTAACAAAGGCGTTTGATTGTTATGGCGAAGGTGCCACACTTCGTGAGCAAGTATAGCTTTTAACTCCAGATTGTCCATCAGTTCAAGCATTCCCATTGATAGAAATATGCTTTTCCCTGAAACAAAAGCTCTGGGCACTGCAGAATCGTAGTAGCACACCTTGGCCTTTTCAGCCAAAATATTAACAAATTCTGAGGCTAGTCTATTATATCCGAAATTAGTTGAGCTCCTTACCTTTTGATAAGAACCCCGTTAATACACCCTTGGCAGAAAATAATTACCAGAGTCTAAAGGGCTTGTAGTTTACCTCAAAGCATATGGATTTGTAAAGGTGTTTCGGATAATTTCAAAAGACGGAGACACACAACATTGGTTACAGATGACAGGATATGGATGAACAAAACGTGAAGAGTTGGCAAAGAAGCCATGAAAAATTGAGGAATAACATAGAGGGATTAAGCAGTTCTGCGGTGTCGAAAAGTGTCAGGCAAGAAAGGATCAGTCACAAAGAGCACACATAGTTCTCATTAAGAGCTTTCCTTAGACTGGAATTGCAGAGAGTAAAAAGTGGAATATCCTGGCTTGAAAGTAGAATGGAAATTAGAAGAGTAGCAGTGACTGAATATTTGAGTAATCCTATATACACAGTAAATTAATATGTATACTTGGGAAGTTGACAAAAACAATAGGTTAAGAACTAAATGCATAATTCATAAAAATGTATAAGATGCCAATTCCTGGAGTTTTATGGATATAAGTTGTGATACTTACAAAAACGAGTTAATATGACAATGTCAAGATAAAAGTAATTGAGAAAATATGAGAGATGGCTTTAAAAGCCCAGTCTCTCCATTTCTTTTAGAATCGGCGCACTGAAATCCGTGAAATTCTGCATCCCGCCTGTCCAGGCAACCATCATCATTACGTCGTTGATCTCAGCTCTTGTTGCTCCGAACTTATGAAGCCTTTCAAGGATTTTTACTGCGCTTTCTATGTTGTTCTTGGAACAGGCAATAGCAAAGACCATGAGATGCTTCTGTTTCATGGAAAGCCCGCCTTCCCTTTCAGCCCATATAGCTTTATAAAAGCCAGCGACTCCTTCAGCAAAGTTTTCGTCCAACTTTTCAGCGTAGGCTATAGATCTGGGCACAAAGCCCTTTATTTCCTTAATTTCTGTAGTAGCTTTCCCCATAATTATCATATGTTATAAGAGAGAATCAGATATAACTGTATCTTAATAATTTTTTAGAATTAGTTGAAAATCTGAATAAAAATAGGATTAGTGGACCAGTTAATAAATCCGATAGATAATTTAATGGGTTTTAAGAGTTTCTCTTTTCGAATTTTCCATCAAGAATCATTTAAGGATAGTAAACATTTAAATAACTCCTGACAGCAAGCCAGACAAGAAGCCAAAAAGCGGCTGAAAGTAAATTGTTCCTGAATTCTGTTTCCATAAATTAACTAACATCTACATCATATTTAATATTTTTTCCATGTTTAAATAAATTATCTAGCCTGTTTTATTATATAGTGAGTCTTTCTGTAATATATCAAAGAAGTGTAAGTACAACTTGAAATATATTCAGAAGAAAGCCCTACTTCGAATAAATAGAAAAATTAGCGAGCAAAAAATTTACTGGATATCAAAATATATAAAAGTTGAAAATAAATTGGGAAGCAGATATTTTTAGATTAATTAATCATGATATTTTATATATCCTTGTAGCAATAAGTTTTGGAACATAACTTAATTCGCTATTTAGCTTTTTAATTTTCAGGCTACTGCTTCATAGATGCTGAGATTACAGCAGCATATGAATCGTAGATATACTGAAAAACCGTATTACATTTCTCTTCATAAGTTTATATATCATGGGAATTTTTTCCTCAGAAACTTAAGCCGTATATTTTGAAATTTAACTTCATTAACTTTAAATTCAATCTTGAGTCATGCTTAGATCCTTTCTTTTATAAGTTCGTTTTTCAGCTAAAAACTGACAACACTATGTCACAGAGTGCTCAAAAATTAATAACTTTTGACAACATTCTCTAAAACTTCTGACTTTTAGTTAATGAAAAAAGGAATATGTGATTAAGAGTCGCAATTGAAGAAAATTAATCCGCGGAAATTTTCATATTAAACCTTAATAAAGACAACAAGAGTTAAATTTTCCTAATTTATGTGTTTAAATAAAAAATGCGAAAATACCTGAATTTTAGTACAATACGATGTATACATGTTAAGGAGAAATATCGATGGGATTCTTATCTAATTTATTTGGTAAAGATAAAACCGTTGAATTTTTAGATGCTTGCAGATTAGGGCAGACCGAAATTGTAGAGAAACTTCTAAAAAGCGGCAAAATTGAGATCAATTCTCAAGATGCAAATGGTAAGACTGGTTTGATTTGTGCGGCAGATATGGGACATAAGGATATTGTTAAGTTGCTCGTTGAAAATGGTGCCAACCTGAATCTTCAAGAAGAAAATGGTAATACAGCTTTGATATCTGCAACAAAGATCGGACGTGACGATATAGTCTATTTGTTGATTAATAGCGGTGCAGATCTTAACATACAGGACAAAAATGGCGAGACTGCTTTGAAGTTTGCGGTAAAAGTAGGGTACAGGAATATTGTAGATTTGCTTCTTGATAGTGTTACCAATCTCAATATCCAGGACAAAAATGGAGAAACTGCATTAATTTGTGCAGCAGACAGGGGACAAAAATCCATTGTTGAGGTGTTAATCAATAATAGTGCAGATCTTAGTATTCAGGACAAAAATGGTGAGACTGCTTTGAACGCCGCAGTAAAAAAAGGACATAAAGATATTGTCGAATTGCTTATTAAAGGTGGTGCAGACCTTAATATTCAAAATAAAAATCATAATACCGCTTTGACGTATGCGGCAGATAGAGGATTTAAGGATATTGTCGAGTTGCTTATTGAAGGTGCTGTCAATCTTAATATTCAAGAAGAAAATGGCCTTACAGCTTTGATGCTTGCGGCACAAACAGGACATAAGGACATTGTTGAATTGCTCATTAAAAGTGGTGCCGACCTTAATATTCGAGAAGAAAATGGTAACACTGCTGTGGAGCTTGCGGCAAATATGAGATTTAAAAATATTGTTGAGTTACTTGTTAAAAGTGGAGCCAATCCCTGATCATAATTTTTTTGACAAAATTTTAGATTAAGGGTTTTTATTTAAAGTAATTGCCTCAGAAAAATCCAATTTTTTCTAATCAAAGCAGAAAATACTCAGGATAATTGACTGCAATTAACTTCTAGATAAAGCTTTAAAAGGACAAAATTTGCAAATATTGCCAGACAAATAAAAAAAGAAAACAAACTTAAATATATTTGAGAGAAAAGTTTTTATGAAAGAACTGCACTATTTTTATATAATATAGTTTTAGAACTTTTTCATAGAGATATAGGGGGAATTTCTCTGTGCTTAATGATAAATATCTCACTCTGAACCTTCAATTTGATATTTGAGGTTACTTGCTGTGATATTTACCGGATGAAAACACATAGATCTACTTCCATCTTTTGAAAAAGAAAAGTAAACGAAATCGCAGTACAGACTATTTAAGTTTGGACTGTTCCAGAAGAAACTCGTAGAACTCACTCAATAAATGAGAACATAACTTCTGTTAAATCGGGGGGTTTAACTTAGAAGGGTATATTCTCATTAGCAGTGGGAATTAGACTTAAAAGCAACGATTTTGAAAATCTATGTATAGTGGATACTATGGAGGATGTATAATAATGCAAAACGCTATGTGTAAGGCACTAGGTATTTTTATAATAATTTTTTTTGTGATGTCAGTTACAGGAGCTGCAGCTACAAGCAGTGTCAGTAAACCAGTTGCAAAAGCAGATACTTTCTCTTTAAGCCCGAGTAAGAAATGTAGTGGTAATGTCCTGTCCAATGACAAAGGAAGTGGCCTGAAAATTGCTTCTACGGGGTACATCAAAACTGCAAAAGGTGTAAAAGTGTACCTGAAAAGCAACGGTTACCTCTGCTACTATCCGTCTTCCTCTTTTAAAACAGGTACTATAACTGACAGTTTTACATACAAAATAGTAGACAAATATAAAAGGTACAGCACTGCAAAGGTAACAATCTACTACAAATGCTCCTCAAGCAGCTCCACAAACTCTGGAACCCAGACAAAAAGCGTTGTAGAAGTAACCAAGCTTTCTCAGATAGACTCAGCCCTGAAGAATGGCCCGGTTCTTTTAAAACTTGGAGCTGAATGGTGCGGTCCATGCAAGGAAATGAAACCTGTTCTTGCTAGCCTGGCAACGGAATATGCAGGAAAAGCAACAATCATGTCCATAGATATAGACGACAGCCCATCCCTTGCTACTTACTTTGGAGTAGATACTATTCCAGATATGGCTGTGATCGTGGGTACTCAAAACGGAAAATACGTTTACATGAAACAGGATGGAAAAGTCACTACGAGCAGATCCCAGGCCAGATTTACCGGAGTTACGAGTAAAAGTGCACTAAAAAAAGTTCTGGACCTTGGCGTTAAATACACAAAGTAATAAATGCAAATCAGGGAAGCAATTGATATTTCTAGGAATATAATGGATATCATGGCAGGGCAATATCTTTAACGATATATTCGAATGATATTGCCTGATTTCCCTCTGAGCAGAATCTTATAGGAACAGTCATAGTTATTTAAAAAGCAATAATATTCATTGTAACTAATCTTTTAGATTATTTTCAGCCTAATTTCAATTAATTGACATTGTTATCCATTAAAGCAAAATTTTACGAAATGTTATTCTTTGTATCTTTTTTAGCCCAATTAACGAAAGCAATTTAACAGCGATCTAAAAAAATCCTGAAATCAGACTAAATTATGAAATTGTATCTTCGTTTAACATTTTGTATTATAGTTGAAATAATGAGCTCATCCCTAAACTAACTTTATTCCTACATCAATAAGGATTTCCAACTTGTTTTCATAAATCAGAAGCTCTATTAATTATTCCAAATTTGAGATTTTTAAATAAATGTTCGAATTTTGAGATCAGCTCAATCAATATACAATGATTACTTCAAATTTAGATTATTTTTAGGCATTCTGCCAGCTTGTCGAAAGATTCGTTCCATCCCTGATGCATATTATTACGATCCTCAGCACTTATGCTCTTACTACCGGAATGTTTCAGGGTGAGCTTTGTCTTACCTTCACATTCTTCGAACATTACCGTCACAAGCATTTCAAGAGGCCAGTTTCCGCTCATTCCATAGTACGAAGCAGGAACTGTATTGCCTTCCTTATCTGCAAAAGAGTCAGTCATGACAAGTCGCTCAGGCTCAATTATTTCACGGAAAACACCTTTGCTCCAGAAATCCTGACCTTCTGGTGAGCGCATGGAACCAAGATATTCCCCTCCTACATGGAAGTCAATTTTGTAGATAGGTGATGTGAAGTCTTTTGGTCCCCACCAGCATTTTATACTCTCAGGTTTAGTCCATGCTTTCCATACGAGTTCACGTGGCGCATTAAAGATGCGTGTAATGATAAGGTCCCAATCCTCAATATAAGCTGTATTGTTGCTTTCTGCTTTGCTTTCGACCATACATGTTCCCCTTTTGACAATTTCTGTTTCAAGATTGTTCTTTAATCTGATCTCAGTTTCGGATCAATTCTATTTTCATTAGATTATAAGTAGTTAGATAATAAATAGGAACACTAATTCAAAAGATAAATGCAAAAACTTCATTTTTGGACTGAGATAATACTATATCAGGATAGAATAATCAGGATGGAAGCTATGACGTACAGTACCATTATTTTTGATTTTGACTACACAATGGCAGATGCAACGAATGGTATTGTAACAAGTTTTAACCACGCTTTTAGCAAGCTGGAAATTGCTGAATGTGACATTGAAAGCATTAAAAAAACCATAGGGTTATCTCTGGATGAAGCGTTCGTAGAACTGGCAAAAGATGAAAATAAAATGTTAATAGATCGCTTTAAGATTTTGTTCAGAGAGAAGGCTGATGAGGTCATGTCAAAAAATACATTGCTTTATGGCGACACTATAAGTACATTAAAAAGATTAAAACTAAACGGCTTCAATACGGGAATCGTAACAACAAAATACCATTATAGGATTATTGAGACATTAAGCACACATGGTGCTTTGGACTTAATAGATATTATTGTTGGGGGAGAAGATGTTAAAGTTCCAAAGCCGTCCCCTGAAGGCTTGTTGCTCGCAATTGACAGTCTTAACTCACAACGAAATAATGTGCTATATATAGGGGATAGTCTGGTAGATGCTAAAACGGCCTTAGCAGCAAACGTTGATTTTGCAGCAGTAACTACGGGTGTAACAAAAGAAAGCGAGTTTTTACAGTATCCATATATAAAGATATTAAAGAATTTGTCAGAACTTTTTAACGACAAAAATATTTTTATTAACTGCCTCTAAATTTTTGGTTACTTAGTTTTTATCTTAATCTTCGATTTCTAAGCAGTTTGGAAAATTTCAGACTTTTG
>CAZCKG010000110.1:0-6749 GCA_964498825.1 uncultured Methanosarcinales archaeon | reverse complement strand
GGATTCCAGGTAATTCCGCCGAAGTGAGCGTTGTCTCCAACAATGATCATCCCGTGAATGTGCATCCAATCGTGAATGGATTGTATGGTCTTTTCCTGCCCCCCGTTTCTCGAACCTCCAATGGAAAGAGCTGCTCCCACTTTGTTTTTGAGTGCAAAATCTTTGCGGCGGAGAAGTACACTCCGGTCAAAAAGAGCTTTAAGCTGCGCAGGATAATTTCCCATATATACAGGTGCTGCCACGATTATGCCGTCTGAATTTCTCATTTTTTCATAAATTTCTTCCATGCTGTCTTCAATTACACAGAAGTCTTTTTCTCTGCAAGCTCCGCAGGCTTTGCAGGGGCCAACTTCTGCAGCGGATAGAAGAACTTTATCTGTTTCAAATCCCCTTTCTTTCGCAACTTCAAGGACTGATCCGATCATTTTTTCGCAATTCTGGCCCTTTCGCGGGCTGCCTGAAATTCCTAGTATCTTCATTATATTCATTCCGGAATTCTTTTATATCAATTTGTCATCTATGTTCAGTAACATTACTTCAAGTATGACAATGTCTGCCGCAAAACATATCATATTTTCGTAGTACTGAAAGAAATTGGTGTGGATATTAAACAAGAGAAATATATATTTTGTATATTTATATATATCACTATGCATTTTACGTAAATTTATATATCAAGAGCCAGCTAACTTAAGTTACTCTAATTATATCGGAGGTTGGTTGATTGGCAAAATTTTTAGACAAAATTAGTGAAAGAGCAAAGAAACTCAACAAAACAATCGCTTTACCTGAAACTGATGATATAAGAACTCTCCAGGCAACTGCAAAGATCCTTGAAAGAGGTGTTGCAAATATCGTCCTTATAGGTAAAGAGGCCGAAATCAAGGCCCTTGCAGGAGATCTGGATATCTCGAAAGCAAGAATTGTCGATCCTGAAACTTATGAGAAAAAAGACGAATACGTTAACACTTTCTACGAGCTGAGAAAGAAAAAAGGCATCACAATGGAACAAGCAGCTGAAATCATGAAAGATTACATGTATTTCGCTGTTATGATGGCAAAACTCGGTGAAGTTGACGGAGTAGTTTCAGGCGCAAACCATTCTTCTTCAGACACCCTGAGACCTGCTGTTCAGATCGTTAAGACTGCTCCAGGCGCAGCTCTTGCATCCGCCTTCTTCATTATTGCTGTACCTGACTGTGAATATGGGTCCAACGGGACATTCCTCTTCGCTGACTCGGGCATGGTCGAAATGCCAAGTGTAGAAGATGTTGCAAATATTGCTGTAAGTTCTGCAAATACTTTTGAGCTGCTGGTAGAGGACACGCCATATGTTGCAATGCTTTCATACTCCACCAAGGGAAGCGCCAAGAGCGCACTGACTGAAGCTACTATTGCCGCTACAAAACGTGCAAAGGAACTCGCTCCTGATGTTGCAATTGATGGAGAACTACAGGTAGACGCAGCAATTGTCCCCAAAGTTGCAGCTTCAAAAGCTCCTGGAAGCCCTGTTGCAGGCAAAGCCAATGTCTTTATCTTCCCTGACCTGAATGCTGGAAATATCGCATACAAGATTGCTCAGAGGCTTGCCAAGGCTGAAGCATACGGCCCTATCACCCAGGGACTTGCAAAGCCAATTAATGACCTGTCCAGAGGCTGCAGCGATGAAGATATTGTCGGTGCCGTTGCAATTACCTGTGTTCAGGCAGCAGCACAGGACAACAAATAATTGTAAACATTCCAATATTTGAGAACATTTTAGGAAGCTTTTTATTGACTTTCATACATAATTATTCTACTATAAATATCGATGTGAAATAAAAACAGTGTATGAATGGGGTTTACGCATGAAAGTACTGGTAATAAACGCAGGAAGTTCATCTCTCAAATACCAATTAATTGATATGAGTAATGAATCTCCTCTTGCAATAGGTCTCTGTGAGAGGATAGGTATCGACAATTCGATCATTACCCAGAAGAGATTCGATGGTAAGAAACTGGAAAAGCAGACTGACCTGCCCACTCACAAGACAGCTCTCGAGGAAGTAGTTAAGGCTCTCACCGATCCGGAATTTGGTGTCATTAAAGATATGGCAGAAATCAACGCGGTCGGGCACAGGGTCGTGCACGGTGGAGAAAAGTTCACAAAGTCAGCTTTAATTGATGAAAGTGTAGAAAAGGCGATTAAAGACTGTTTTGAACTGGCTCCTCTTCACAACCCTCCAAACATGATGGGTATTGAAGCATGTGCTGAAATTATGCCTGGAACACCGATGGTTGCTGTATTTGACACAGCATTCCACCAGACAATACCCAAATATGCCTACATGTATGCCCTACCATATGCTCTATACGAGAAACATGGAATCAGGAAATACGGCTTCCACGGGACCTCCCACTTCTATGTTTCCAAAAGAGCTGCCATTATGCTCGGAAAACCCATAGAAGAAACCAAAGTCATCACCTGTCACCTTGGAAACGGTTCAAGTATTACGGCTGTTGAAGGCGGAAAATCCGTTGAGACCACTATGGGCTTTACCCCTCTTGAAGGAGTTGCAATGGGAACCAGATGTGGTTCAATTGACCCCGCAGTAGTTCCCTTCATTATGGATAAAGAACATATGTCAAGCAGGGACGTAGACACTCTTATGAACAAGAAATCAGGGGTGCTCGGAGTCTCCGGAATCAGCAACGACTTCCGAGACCTGGATGAGGCAGCCTCCCATGGAAACGAGAGAGCCGAACTTGCCCTTGAAGTCTTCGCGTATAAGATTAAGAAGGTTATAGGTGAGTATTCAGCCGTGCTTAATGGTGCAGATGCAATAGTCTTTACCGCAGGTATCGGAGAAAACAGCGCAAGCATCAGGAAAAGAATCCTTGCCGGCCTTGATAAATTCGGCGTAAAAATTGATGAGGAAAAGAACAAAATCAGAGGCCAGGAAATCGACATCAGCACTCCAGATTCGAAAATAAGGGTCCTTGTTATCCCAACCAATGAAGAACTTACCATTGCAAGGGATACAAAAGAAATCTGCGAGACTGAGATGAAACTACGCAGATCTATTCCTATCTAAGGTAAGGGAATTTCTCCTTTACCTTCTTCTATTTTTTAATTTTTAATCGTCCAACTTCTTGTAAAAGTCACTTTTTTCAACTATTTCTTTGAAACTATCTTTGAGGTTATTTACTCGAGCTTTGCCAAACTATCTGGTTTGTCAAAATACTGGCTTGAACTATTTTTCGACATCAATCGCCAGTGGTTTCAGGATTTTGAGACGTCTTGAGGGCAGGTCATAGTAAAAATATAACATTTGTTTCGTACATAGTGGAGGTAGTAAATGAAGGTGGTAGTACGACTCAGGAACGGAAAAGATTCATAGTTGCTGTGGGTATCCTGCTTCTTTCAAGCACCTTAGCCATCAATCTTCTTCTTGAAGATTCACCTGTGGTAATCCAGCTTGAAGGAGACACATTCAAGGTTGTGGATATCCCTTATGTCTATACTGTAAAAGAAGCGTATATTCTCCTTTTTTCCGGTTTTTTAGGGGGCCTGGCGCTAGCTCAGGTTCTACCGTTCCTGGGACTCCAAGGATTTGCTTTTTCAGGAACTGGACAGGCAGCACAGGTAACAGCTCTTAATATTATCACAGAAAAAGCTCCAGAGGAGATTTTGGAAGTCCCCCATGAGAACGCCCCCATTGAAGAATTCAAGCCTGCCAGAGCTAACATTGACCCTACGGATGTCCTTTTGAGGGCGCTTGAAGGAGACGAAAGAAAAGCTGTTGAACTAATCGCATCAAGGGGTGGAAGAATTCTCCAGAATGAACTCGTCAATTCCCTTGATTTCTCGAAGGCCAAGGCTTCCAGGGTTCTTATGAGCCTGGAAAAGAGGGGAATAATAACAAAGAAGAAGTACGGACTAACCAACTGCATTTCGATAGCTGATGAGCTTAAGAATAACACAGGGATAAAGGGGGAAATGATATGAAAAAAATTACTCTAATCTCTATATCAGTTGCCCTCTTGACTCTGGTTCTGGGAGTTTTATGGTATGGAAACGGAGCTGATGTGAACATTGCGAATATGAGTGCTCCCTCTATTGAGCTCGGGCGATCAGGACAGCTGGACATAGTGCTTCAGAATAATGATTCAAAGCCCGTTGATGTGTGGCTTGAAGTGGAGAATGCTTTTGTGGATGAGAACGGAACAAGCTACTCAACGTCAAGGTTGATAATCTCAAACAATTCCACTCCAGGGAATGAAGAGTCAGTTTCGCTTGAAAAACCAGTTAATCTTCTTCCCGGAAACAATTCAGTCAGTGTATGGATTGGATATGCACTCCCAGGGGAATATCCGGTAAAAGTAAAGGTTGTTGAGAGCAGCAGGCTTCTTGATGAAGATATATGTTTTGTAGAAGTTCCCGCTCCTGAAACTCCCGAAAATATCTACCTGAAGCTGGAATATGAAATGGAAAGCAAAAATACTTCAGATATTTACAGAATCTATGGCTATATCATCAACAAAGAATCAGGTTTTGCAAAGAATGTATCCACGAACCTAACAGTGACAGACGAGAGAACCGGGAAGATAGTGTTTACATCTTCCGAGCTTTATGATGTGGGAGAATATGATAAGACTCCTCTGTGGACCTGGCCGGATTATCCCTACGCAGTAATAGAAATTGCGCGTGGGAAGCCACTAAGAGAGTCTTACATGCCTGTCAAGAATATAGTGATCGGAGGCAGTGAAGATCGCTTCAAAGTTAATGTAACGGCCAGATGGCAGGATCGAGCAACTTCTACCGAATTGCTGATTCCTCCCAGGGAGGAGAACAGGTGATGCATATGATAAAGCGAGGTGAACTTACCAGCTGCAGGCATACAAAAATTTTGCTTCTCTTGCTTTTGGTTTCCGGACTCTGCGCTGGCTGTCTCGGTCAGGACCCTCTCGAATCCAGGGTAGACAAATTAGTCCGAAATCTCGGAGATGAAGATCAGGAAATTGCTTATGCTTCAGCTTATGCCCTTATCGAAATAGGGGAGCCTTCTGTTGACTCCCTGATTAAGAGTTTAAAAGAAGAGGATCCACAGGTACGTAGCATCGCCGCCTTTTCTCTTGGAAGGATAGGAAATCCAAGGGCTTCAAAACCACTTATAGAAACCCTCAATGATCCTGAGTCCGAAGTCCGTATGAATTCGGCCGAGGCTCTCGGGGAACTGAAAGCTGCGGAAGCTGTGGATCCGCTTATCAAGCTTCTTGATCACGATAACGATGAAGTGCGCGATAAAGTCGTATTTGCCTTAGGAACAATAGGAGACCCGAAAGCTGCTGACCCTCTCATCGAACTATTTGGTGACAGAGAACTTGGAGATTCCGCAGCAGTTGCAGTTGGGAACTTAGGGGATGAAAAAGCCGTTGAAAAACTCCTCAGACTGCTAGACAACAAGGATTCGGATATCCGTATCAACAGCATTTGTGCCCTGAGATATATCCGTGACCCTGCTAGTGTTCCTTCGTTAGTTAAAATGCTGAAAGATAAATCTCCAGAAGTGCGAAAGGAAGCTGCTTCAGCACTGAGCCAATTTAAAGAACCTGAGGAAATTGCCCAGACAGAGCAGCCTCTGATTAATGCTCTTGGGGATGATAAATCCGAGGTACAGGAAGCTGCTGCACGCTCTCTCGGAAGGATAGGAAGTAAAGAAGCTATACCTTCTCTTGAAAGACTCCTCCAGGATAAGAACAAAAACCTCCAGAGTGCTGCCATTGAAGCTCTGGGGAACATTGGAGATCCTGAAGCTGTGGATTCCCTTATTGTCACTCTTGAAGATGAAGACTGGTTAGTAAGAGAAAACATTGCAAACTCTCTGGTAGAGATCGGAGACTCTCGAGCAATTGACTCTTTAATTTCTTTACTTGGAGACGAAAATTACAGAGTAAGGAAAAGTGCTGCAGACGGTCTTGGAAAACTTGGAGACAGGAAAGCTGTCGAACCTCTCCTTAAGGCTCTTGAGACCGAAAGAGAAAGGGACGTAAGGCAATCGGAAGTTCTGGCTCTGGGAGAACTTGGAGGACAGCAGGCTATAGAAGGCTTGAGCCGGATCAGCACGGACATGGAAGAGTATCGATTTGTAAGGGCTGCTGCAGAGAATTCACTGAAGAAACTCAAGGGAAACGAGGCAAAAAACGCCTCAACTCCTTCTTAAACAGTCCATTTGGACTGCAAAATTCACGTTTTTATTGGTCTAGCGAATAATTGCGAACATTTGGGAACCTGGAAAGAGCCTTTACATTTTCCAGATTTTTAATCGATAATGGTCAACTGTTAGCGGAAGCTATGCTAGATTTTCAATATCCCAAAAAAGAGTGAAGCGTTTAGAAAAATACCAACAAAAGTAAGGAGGAAACAACAAAATGAATAAACATACAGCAATTTCACTGGCTGCTTTTATTGTCTTAGTTATATTTGCAGCAAACGCTGCAAGCGCAGCAGCCAGTGATAGTAGTAATAAGAGTACTTGTAACGTTGCAGGCACCAATTATGAATGCGAGAGCTGGTCGGATGAGCAATATCCAGTGATCGATTTATTTGGAGAAAAGAATGTTCCACTGTTCAATGCTAGTGAAAATATATGGAATTCTCACACAAACAAGCTTGCAAGGTTAATTCTTGACAGTAATGAAACATATACCCTCAAAAATGATGAAAAACTCGACCTCGGCAATGGATATGCTCTCGAAGTCAAGCAGAT
>CAZCKG010000109.1:0-6781 GCA_964498825.1 uncultured Methanosarcinales archaeon | reverse complement strand
CTCTAAGCTCATTTTTGGCTCCTAGACGCTTATCTTCCTCCAATAGTGTAATAAGCTCACCGAATACTTTAGAAATGTTGGCTCTGTTAATCTCATCGATTATGATAACATATCGTTTCAATGGAATTTGTACTGCAATTTTTTTTCCAAGACGCCATAACTCATTCACTATTGGCCCAATATAAGTTATTCTGCCACTTTTATACTCTCTCGTCCCTTCATAATACTCTCTCGTCCCTTCATAAAGTTCTTGGATTGTGTTAATACTTAATGGATAACGTTTATTTAGTTTATTTCTGTAAAATATAGCGTTAAGATTTATGTCTGTAATCCAAAAAGAATCCCTGCCTCCAAGTGTCTTTATTTCGATTTCCTTATTTTCTTTTTCGAGTGGCTCAATGAATTCAGAAAATACCTCATCAAAAGGTCTTAGTGCACCAATTATGTTTTGAGATTGAAGATAATTTTGTTCAGCTGTTTTACATAGTCTATAAAATACGCCTTTTGTTTTTCTAAATCTCAAAGTTGAGTGTTCATCGAGATCAGGACGGATACCAATCATAAAATCTTCATAACTGTAGTTTTGATGAAAAGTAATAAACTCAATCTGTCCTTCTTCCCTCAGAATATCAAATTTTTCTTTGTTCCCCTGATGGCTGGCTTTGTCTCCTGTTATAATTTCAACTGCCAGATCGATTGTATTGTATGTTTTTCCAGTGCCAGGCGGCCCATATAGTATGATATTGAGGGGAAACTTTTCCAGACTTGTCGTTTTTTCATCTTCTCTTAAAAGCTCTGTGTCGCCTTCTTTCACAATCGCTGTTTCATCTGAAACAAATTCAACTCCAAAATAAGGCTTAAAAAGATTCTCGTTTGCTTCGTCGAGATTTTCAAGAGTAATTTCAAACAAAGTACTGTTTGCGCTGGGATAAAAGAATTTTTTTAATTCTCTTAATTCATACGGGTCTGTCTTTATTGCATATTTAACGTATTCTACTTCTCGGTAGATCCAACCACTTTCGTATACAATACCCTCTGGAACGTATTCCCATGAATCTGATTTGATTTTAGCTATCGCAAAAAGTTCATCTGCACCTACAGTGATATATAAGTAGTCACCCGCCCGCAGGTCATTTTTAAATCGCTCACCCTGTCCTTTTCCTGTTTCCTCGTGAAGACCAACCCAGTGATTTTGTTTAAATCTCTCAAGAATTTTTACATCTTTTTTAGATTTAAAACCCCCATGCGATATTTTATACAGCTTATTACCTGCTAATTGAATAGTTAATATGCCTTCTAGTTCTTTTTTGGGCTCATCTTTCAGGATCAATTCTTTATTTTCTTCAAAAAAAGAAATTAATGCTTCAAAGTCAAAGGTTGTAGAGTCCCTTTCTACTGGTCCCTCTATATCTATTCCTTTGCCTTCGTAGCGACGAATACTGTACTTAACTGTACCATTTCGAAAATTGATGAAAAACTGTTTTGCTGTAATCTGTGACTTATGTTTATTATTATAAATTGCCAACCATAATCTATCGGTCCCTGAGTATCTAGAACCCTGAAAGTCAACATACTTTTGATTAACTATTCCATTTAACTGTAACCTTTCAATTATCTCATTTATGAGTTGCTCTATAAATTCCCTGATCTGTTTGTGTCCATAAGAAGTGATGAATGGATGAAATATAGCAAATGGCCGTTGGTATGATACAAATTTATCTTCTTGTCCAGTACGATGTTTACTGATAAATTCATCAAATGACTTTTCATCCAGTTTATTCCCGTCTAGCAGATACTTTAATACATCTTTACGTAGATCTGTAACCGGCCCTGATTTCGATCTATACTCATATTCTAATGGAGCCAATTCCTCCTTAGACAGACTATTGAGCTTATCGATTAATGCATTTTTATCCTCATAAAGTCTGGATATCTCTTTAGATGTATCACATATTAATTGGATACCTTTCTTAATTTCATCTTCTCTCATAGAGACAACTTCCTTCACATATCTACTAGATGAATTATTTTCTCTCTTTGAATTATTTTTCTCTTTTTCAACCTTTATTATTTCTTTCAGCCTTTACTTTCTCCAGCAAAACCTCAGCCAGCTCCCAATCCTCAGCCCTTCGAACCTCTGCCAGTTCCCTTTCATTAAGCAACTTCCCCTCAAACGCTTTTTTCAAAATACTCTGCCGCAGGGCTTCGGCTTTTTCCAGATTCGTTTCAATGTCCTGCTCTATCTTATCGCAGACTGAAAGGCGGGTTTCGATTTCCTGAACAATAGCTTGTTGTTCAGGGAAGGAGCAAAGAGGAAAAGGTAGATTCGAAAGGACTGTTAAGTTTATAGAAGCGAGATTGACGGTTTGCTTTGCATTTTTAAAAAAGTAATTTTTAGCTGTCTGTGTTTGTGAAAAATATCCAATGTATGAAGATATAAGATTACTTGAATATGGTCTAGCGCGGAAAATATGGTTCTGATGGATACAGTTTTCGATTTGTCCCTTCCATATTGTTCCCCTTCCCAACTTGTCTTTATCTCCTCCTTCTGTATACAAAATGTCACCTTCGATTAGGCGATATTTTTCTAAATCTCCTTCCAGCGCGTCAATATATTTTATTTCAGAAAGATCTAGATATCCATCTTGAACATTGGCGACTCTTAAGTAAGGTAAAGATACCGTTTTCTTTCTTTCTAACTTCCGCCCTTTAGTTACTCCGCCTATAAGATTGCATAACTCCTGTAATTTCACCCATTTCCATCTATCTGGTATTTTTGGCAAATCTGCTAACTCTGTGTCCGTGAGACTCTCTACATCTTTTACCTTTCCACCATAAGCTTTTGCAACCTTTTCTTTCCTGATTTGTTCCAGCAAATTCCCTGCATCCGGCAAATCCTTCTGCTGCTCCCGCCATTTTTTTGTAAGTTCTCCTTCAAATGCTTTCTTTAGCACCGCCTGCCGATAAACTTTGAGTTGTTCTTGTGCCAGTTTGAGGTTAGAAATGCCGTTGTCCAGTTCGCTGAAGAGTTGCTCGATTTTGGAGACTATGGCGCGTTGTTCGGGGAGTGGAGGAAGTGAAAACTCAAATTCTTTAACAATGGTTGTGTTTAAGTTAACTTGAGTAACTCCTTGTTTATGCTTTTGTATCACGTAAGGACGAATATAATGGAAATAGTGAAAAAGAAAGTTTTGTAATACAAAGTCTGGCATGTTATTAAATGTGACAAAACCGTCGTGAATACAAGCATCGACTCCTAGAAATTTGGGTATGCAAACAGTTCCACTGTTTGATAATATTAGAGATCCTTTTTTTAAGAGTCTACTTCTTTTTGCTCCGTCTTCATTGACGTGTACTTCACTATCAAATATTGTTTTTCCACTAATCTTTGTAACATCACCTATTTTTATGAATGGAATGTCCCCTATAAAATATCTTGGATCTCCCATTGGTCTTGGTGAAGCGCCTCGGACAACATCACAAAGTTGTCCTAATTCAATTTCTACCCATCCTACTTTTTCTTCCATTTTTACGCCGCCAGAGCCTTGTTCAATTCTGTGTTCAAACTTTTTCTCCCAACTTATTTTCAAGAACTGAGTTCTCTATTTTTCCTGATCAACTTCCAATATCCGCCTTTATCTGGACCAATCCTTTTCAAAATGCCTTTTTCTTTTAGTTTTGCAATGTTGTTTTCAATTGCAGTAGTGCTAATTCCTACTATTTGACTTAACTCTGAAATTGTTATCTTGCTATCTTTACTTATTTCTTTTACAATTGCCAGTTCATTTTCTCCCAACTTTTCTCCCAACTTTTCTCCCAACTCCATATCTGGAGTTAACGCAAGTTTTTGGAAAACAACGGAAAAGCCGCTATCAAAAGAGAACTTCTCTGTTGATTTTTCATTTTCAGCCACGGTTTGTTTAATTCGATTTATGCCGGTACCTACCTTTTCAATATAGTTTATACGGTTTAAGAGGGAGGCAATAAGCGGGTTTCGAGCTACACTTTTGCGTCCGAACTCAGAGGGTTTCAGGCCGCTTGGCAATCCGCCTGGATTGGAAATCTCAACTCTGTCGTCAAAAACTTCAATGAGCACATTTGAGCTCTTGTCAAAATAGTCACGGTGGCAGACAGCATTTACAATAGCTTCCCTGAGTGGCTACATCTGGAATATCGGGAATCTCTTCCCGCTGCAATTTCTCAATCTTATATTGCACGTTTGTGTGCCTTTTGACGAAAAGAATGGCATTATTAATATTTTCAACAATATTTCCTTTAAAATCCTTTTTGTCAAGAATATCAACTTTTTCCGTCCCCTTATACAAAACACAGACAACAACTGCATGGTTTAGCAGGAAATCGATATCTCTCGCAAAAAACAAAACTCCGGCATTGGTAAGTTTTCCATCATCTGTAACACAGTCAAGATTTCTCAGCAAAGACATTCTTTCAATAGAATGTGTGATTCCCGCAAGATTTAGGAAATTCTCAAATGCCTTCTCATCAAAATCATCTTCGAAAACCGCTTTATCGTTTTTCAGTTCATCAAAACGAATACGGCCCTCTTTCTGGAAAAACTCAATAATCTCATTGCGGGTAAGTTTCTGGGAATTTGCCCCATTACGAATAAAAAATCCTCTCGAACAGGCGTAAGGTTTGTCGTTGCCGCCAGGCACGTCAACTATTATAAGATTATTTTTAATTTCGATACTAATATCAAGATAGGGCTGCAATTGCCTAAAAGAGTCTTGAATCCTCGATCTAAAACTATTTTCTGTATTTATTCCCTTTACAATTCCTTTATCGGAAACTCCGAGGATTATCTTTCCTCCGCTCGAATTCGCAAAAGCACAAACTTCCTCAATAAATGATTTATCAAGGGATTCTTTGAATTCTATTCGGTATCCTTCCCCAGCATTGATCATATCTTGAATTGAACTATCCATTTTTACGCCGCCAGAGCCTTGTATAATTATTTATTTGAATTTTTCTCCGAACCTTTAATTATTAATTTTGAAGTACTTTTAAGATGTCAGTTGATTAAATAATTGTCTACTTGTATCATTCAGTAATTTAACAAGAAATTTAAACTGATAACGGCATATATGCCTGTATTAGAGTCACAAACGAAGAAAAAAAGTCTCAAAGTCTCGAAAATATTGTAGCATTGAAAATTAACCGGGGATGATTGGGATTGCGAATGTTAATCTTTATTCTGACAATCTGTATTATTTTTAGTGGATGCGTTGAAGAAAATAATGTCACTCAATCAAATGAGTCAGCATATCAAGGACCAGAAAATCAATCAGCAATAACCCTGTCATCCGAAGAAGAGAATATCCCTGAAATCGAAGTGACATCATTCTCAAGCATTTATATGCACGATAATTCGGAAAATGTATTAAGATACCTGTTTATCTGGGATAACGTTCCGGGTAACGAAAATGATGATCTCAGCGAATATCTCATGAATGATCTGGGAATTGACTGGGTTAGCAATGCGCAGATCATTAAAACCGATGACAATAATACTATCCGTGTTTTTACGCCCGACAATTCTCTGGAGTTAAAGCTTGCAGACGATAAAAATACGGTTTTAATAACTCCCAATGACATTCAATTAAAAGTAAAAGAGGAAAATGGTAAGCTTCGCATATACAGAGTTGAAGAATACACTGGTGGCGGAGATCCCGAAGAAAGCAAGCTCGGATATAATCTCAATGAAAGGTATTACGCAGCATATAACCTTTCAATAAAGAATAGTGGTTCAAGTGACCTCGATTTCAAATTAAACGAACTTCATGTACTTGATGGAGATCGTACATTTAATACTACAAATCTGGACCCTTACGGTTTTTATGAGAGATCACATCTGGAGGTGCTTTCAAGCCTCAAAGAAGAAAATAAAATTGAAAGTATGACTCTATCTCCCGGACAAACTATAAACGGATCTGTGGTTTTTCAGGTTAATTCGCTGTACAATGAATCATTTTTACTGATGTATAACGAAACTCCTGTTTCCTCGGCCTCTTTAGAAAAAAGTATTGAAGCTTTAAAAGTTGCCGAACGCTTCAATTACTCAACGGTGTTTGGCATACCGCCTTATTCTGAAGACACTTCTGACTTAAATAGTGAAGGAGCTCCGTTATTTTGCAGCTGGGTAAACAGAAGTGTATTTGAATTCTTCAATAAGGCAGATTCGGAGAACGTGATGAAACCTTCTCCCTACACTCCCGATGGAATAAGCTGGACCAAAATTGTCTATGCATTGGAAGTCAAACCTGAAAGAAACATAACAGCGCTTCCAGTAAAAAATAGTGACTCATATACATACAGTTTCCTTGTTGTTGATGATGCTGGAGAAGAACTGATTAACACGCCCTGGATTGAAAAAATAGCGTTTCTCAGGAATGGCACCTATAAGCACTATTCCAGAAATTACCAGGATTTTCCGCAGATGAACTTAACTAACCACACATTCGTTCGAACTTCATTTGAACGTACTTACGGAACTCATATGAATGTCTGCGTTTCGATTAATAACCAGAATCTTATACTGGATGACAATCGAAAAGCGATTGTAGTGAGATATAGTGATGGAGGTTACCATTTCGTTTAATGTCAGGATTTTATACCTGGAGCTGAACTGAATTTAATCGTAGCAAGATTATTTCTCACAAACCATGCAACCATCAAGGTCGATGGGTCTCTTACAGGTGAAAATATTTTTCTTACTGCTTTAGGAGTGTCTCTCAACAAGAATTCTATTTTTTTGTCTCAA